>JAHCSU010000398.1 GCA_023522315.1 Nostoc sp. CCCryo 231-06 | reverse complement strand
CGACCAAGCCATTGAAATTAAACCAGACTTCGATTTGGCTTGGTACAACCGGGGGTTTGCGCTGGGGAATTTGGGACGCAACGAAGAAGCTGTTGCATCTTTCGACAAAGCCATTGAAATTAAACCAGACTTCGATTGGGCTTGGAACAACCGGGGGCTTGCGCTGGGGAATTTGGGACGCAACGAAGAAGCTGTTGCATCTTTCGACCAAGCCATTGAAATTAAACCAGACTTCGATTTGGCTTGGTACAACCGGGGGCTTGCGCTGATGAATTTGGGACGCAACGAAGAAGCGCTCGCATCTTTCGACAAAGCCATTGAATTTAAACCAGATAAGCATGAAGCTTTGGTTAACAAAGGAAATGTACTCGTTAAGTTAAAGCGAGATACAGAAGCCATTGAATTTTATAAGGACGCTCTTAAATATATAGATCCTCAGTGGTGGGAAGCTTGGAATAAGAATCAGGGTTCACCAAACATATATGCTCCAAGTAAGGAAGCTGCTGTAAAAACTTCGGTTAACGGTATAAATACAGTACATATACTAACACCTGATGATCGAGGAAGTAGCAGCAAATTGCATCCTGAAAAATGGAAACAGTTGCAAGATTTCATGATGCAACAACCACGTTTTTTCTCAGATTTATCTGAAGCAAAAAAAAGCTATGAAGAAGCCCTTGAGTTTTTGACGTTTGATAAGTATTCGCAGGAACACTTGCAATTCTTGCAAGAATCGCTGAAAGTATATTTATCGGATAATCCTGAAGAATTCCAGAAAAAGTTGGAGGAAGGGACTCAGCAGTTAGAAACATTGCTGAGAGAACCCAAATCAGAGCAAGAGAAAATAACCCTAGACAGCAAACTAGCGGCTTTTAATCAAATGCGGGTAGATAACCTTGCACAGTCAAAAGTTGCAGATAAACACATAGAAGCTTTAGAAACAGCAGAGGTACGCAAGAATACTTGCCTTGCTTGGCTGAGGGAAAGTTCAATTTATCAACCGCCTACCGGGTTTGAGTTTAAACAGACAGAAAAACTACTTAATCCCAAAACTGCGGCAATTTACTGGCATCTCAGCCCTATTGCTATCACTACTTTCATTATCAAACATAATGAACCCCTAAAAATCCTGTTACCACAATTACCAAGCGAATCACAACAGAAAGGCTCTAGCCCTTATTTTTATCAGCTTCAGCGTTTTGAAAGCTGGATGCAGCAATGGAAAAAGTCTTATCAGGATTACTGTAATGTTTCTAACACAGATAAAGAAACGACTCCTTGGCGGAAAAATATGAAATCTATGTTGGAAACTCTTGGTGAAATTCTAGAAATTAAGCGCATTGTTCAAGAAAATCTCCAAGATGTTGATAACTTGATTCTCATTCCCCACCGGGAATTACACCTATTACCTCTAGATTATCTGTTTAAGGATAAAGATTTTATCATTACTTACTTACCAAGTTTTCAGATTGGCTTGGAGTTGTTGGCATTGCCATCAAACAGCGAAAATACCGATAGCCACAAACTTCTGAATATAGAAATACCTTTAAATAACTTGCTCTTTACACAAATTCAATCTGCTGCTCTTTACCACCTGTATCCAAAGTATGGTAAATTGCCAGACTCGCCTGCAACAAAAACTAACTTGATCAAAGCTTTAGGAGAGTATGAAGGTTACTTTCACTTTACAGGACATGGCTATCATATTTTAGATCAGCCGAGAGAATCAGCTTTGGCGTTAGCAGACACAGAGAAATTGACTTTGGGTGACATTTTTGAGTGTTCAGAATTAGACTTACGAAAGTATCAACTCATTTGTCTTTCTGCTTGCGAAACTGGGGTCACTAGCCAGGAATTTAGCAAAGAGAGGATAATCGATGAATATGTTGGTTTAGTAAGTGGGTTTCTTGCTAAGGGAGCAAACAACGTTGTTAGTACTCTTTGGAGAGTCGATGAACTTTCCACTACTTTACTCATAATTAAATTTTACCAGTTACTCAAGCAAAGACAAACCCCTACCATAGCACTGAAACAAGCAAAAGATTGGCTACGTCAGTTAACCTATAAAGATTTAGCTAAGTGGTATAGAGACTTAGCCAAGGAATTGAATGAACCCCATTCAAAAGCGTATCTGAAAACAGAAGCGGAAAATATTGAAGATGACACAAAGAAAAAGGAATCTACCGAACCTCCCTATGCTCATCCTTATTATTCAGCTGGCTTTATTTTAACTGGTAAACCAAATACAACAGGTTAAAATGAGCCAGTTCGTTGGAAAGCCAGCGCTTTTTACCTATTTTAGATGTTATATGATGTCCGCATAATTAGTTATGATTCCCACAGTCATCGCACCCCTAACCCCCTGTGTATACACAAGTCGTATTACCCCCCTTAATCCCCCCTTATAAAGGGGGGAAACAGAAAAAATGTTGTTCCCTCCCCTTTATAAGGGGAGGGTTAGGGTGGGGTAAAACCAAGATTTATCAACTACTTGTGATATTAGCTTTATTTCCTTTACCCCCTATTTCATCCTATGCTTGACCCACTACAAACAGTCACCCTCCGCGCCTTTTTAACAGCTTTAGTAGAATTAGATTCTCGCTTACCAACAGCTTTACAGCAGGAAATCAATAAAGTTGGTGAAATACTTGCAAATACATCATCAAAGGATGATGCTCTTAACCGCTTGTTAGAATTGGCAGAAAATGACTGTCTTAAAACGTCTTACGATGATGCGCGAAAAAAGATTCAGAGGGAATATACAACTCAAGAACTGAACAAACACGATAAACCCAGTCAGCAAAACCAACTTACAATACCCCCAGATCATCTTAGCAATATTGCAATGGAAATTCTTAAAGCTCCTGATTCCAGCGCTGAAGCTAAGAAGCATAAATCAGAAATTATCCCCAAAAATTCTTAATGTCTAAAATAGACTATCTCACCCTAGACTTATTCATTTATAATCTTGCAGATAGTTCGAGCAATATGCAAGATTATTGGTCAAAGCTTGCAGAACAACTTAAAGAACAACTTAAACAAAAGGGATTCTCAGCTAAACCCAACGACGAAGATCGACAACGCCTTGATTTCTGGAAGAAAATTTCAACTCCTATTGATGGTTATTACAGTCAAGCGAATTTTGATGATAGTAACTGCCTACGTTATAGCTGCTCTATCGATCAAAAAGTTGGATTATCTGATATTGAGCATACCTTAACTCAAATTAAAGATTTAAACCTTCTACCAGGAATTGGCAATTTAGCACCTGGAATTTCAGAAAATGGCTACTTAGGGCAAACTTGGATGATATCAGGCTGGATAGACCCAGCTAATAACCCAATTCCTGAAGCAAACGCTCATCAAGCTTACAAAGCCATAATTCCACAAGGACACCAACATCAAAATTTAGGAGAATTTTTAGGCGCTACAGTCTATGAAATGTGGCGTAGTGAAGGGCGTTGGGACAAAATTGAAAAAGACAGTCATGTGATAGTTGTTTTCTATCCTGATGAAGCTAAATTTATAGAAGCTAGTAAATTTTATAATTCATGGAGATACTTGTTTTACTGTAGACATAAAATCCTTTGGGCTTATGAACAGGGACGGGAACTAAAATTAAGGCTGTTGAAGCAATATAAGCATAGTTTAATAGACCAGAATAATTTAAAAACTTTATCAACCAAAGGATTGCAAGAGCTAAAAAGCGAATTGCAAAAAAACATTAATACTATATTTAATTACGTCCAAGATATAAACCTGCTATAAACTCAACAGCACACAGTTGAAGTTAATGAGCGTAACTACGAAAAACACTGTAAAGACAATTTTACAACTGAGAAATTTTTAGAAGAATTCAGCAAGATAGTCAAAGACAAATATCAGGTACAATTAGAAAAAGACTATCTCGGTCTAAATCCAGGATTAGCAATATTAGAAAACTTGACCGCTACAATTCGCGGCATGGTAGAGATAGAAGAAGCACAGCGCGATCGCAACCTCAACACGACTATTGCTATTGTAGGTGTTGGACTAGGAACAAGCCAAATTGCATCCTCTGTCATTATCCCTCAACAAACTCCACCCAAAGACATCCTTTTCTACCAAACACAAGCTTTTTGGTACAGTATTGGCACAGGTGCGATCGCCAGCCTTGTTTTCTGGATTATTCTAACCAAAATCCTACCCCGGCTTCGTCGTTAAATTCAGCCGCGTCACAAACAATTCTCCATCAAAAGCAGCAATTCGGAATCAGCAACTAAACCGCAGGCAATACAAACCCGCTTGGCTTCACCACCGAACACAGAACGAACTGACTGATTTGCCAGGTGTTCACAGCCAAAAGTTGTAAGTGCAGTATGTACCCTTTGCTTAATCTTGTGTGTTGGTGTTCCGCGAAACTTTACAGCACTTTCGGCGGCTATGAGGTACATCCTCAAAGCTGAAAGCTATGATAGGAGAGGAGCTAGAGGAAAACTGTATTGCATAATAGCCGGAAGCGCTGTAATACCTTGGCAACATTATTATTCTACAAAAACAGATTTACCTTTGGTGCAATTGCTGAATAACAGTGGGAAACCTGATGATTTTATACTTAGTGGCAATGAACGCACATATACAGATATAGTCACAGCATCAGGTTTAGAAGAAATTGCTAAATATGCACAGCCGTTGGTATTCATAAAAATTTACTGGTTCCTAGAGACAACAGTGGTAAATTGCGTAGACGCAAAGCGGCTTGTCGCCAGACATCGCCAACATCTTTAGTCATCGATGCTCATAAGGCTGGTTTGCTGGTTCATGTCTGGACTTTCCGCAATGAAGACTGTTTTTTGCCACTGGACTTTCAAGGAAATCCCCAAGGCGAATATGAACTATTTTTCAGCTTAGGTGTTGATGGTGTATTTAGCGACTATCCAGATACGGCAGTTCACGCCTCTACTGTTCAGTGGTAATTTAATAGGGGAATAAAAAATCACGGAAAAGTCACATGCTTTTACTTAAGTGGAAATCCTGTATAACAGCAGTAGCCTTAACCGCAATCAGTCTTACTGTATCCAAGTCGGCATTGGCGGCATCTCTATACTCAGTTACTGACTTAGGCAGTCTTACAGGAGAAGCCTTCAGTTTCGCTACAGACATCAATGACTCAGGTGAGGTAGCCATTAATTCTTTGGCGAGTTCTTTTTTTTACAGCAATGGTTCACTTAAAAAAATTAGTCCCCTACCTGGGGATAATCAACTTACAGTAAGTGGTATCAATAACTTGGGGCAAGTAGTTGGTAATTCGGTTGGTAGTAATAACTTTACTGGAAATAACCCTTTCCTATACAGCAATGGCATCACCCAACCCCTCCCTATCCAAAACGCTATTCCTTATGCCATTAACGATCGCACCCAGATAGTAGGGGGAGCAAGCGGACTTGGCCCTTTTTTATATAGTGATGGTATAGCAACCAGCATAGGAACTCCTGCTAATGTTGCCTACAGTTTAAATAACTTGGGACAAGTAGTAGGCTTTCTCAGTTCAAACACAGGTTTTCTGTACGAAAACGGCCAAACTACTAATTTGGGAACTTTGCCAGTTTACCAGTACAGCGTAGCAAATGATATTAATGACTCAGGACAAGTGGTAGGTAGTTCTGGACTCAGTGGAGTAGATGATGGTCGTGCTTTTCTGTACAGTTCCAGCACGGGAATCCAAGACCTCGGTAGGTTACGTCCTACAGATTTGTTCAGTTTTGGTGTGGGGATCAATAATTTAGGTCAAGTAGTCGGGTTTTCTGGCACTAATAGTAACTTTTTTGCACCAGATGGCAATGGTTTGCGGGCTTTTCTTTATAGTGATAACACTCTGTACGACTTAAATGACCTGATTGCTCCTGGTTCAGACGCTGGCTTTACCTTGACAGCAGCATCTGCCATTAATAAGAATGGACAAATTGTCGGTCGTGGTGCAGTTAATGGTGAATTACGCGCCTTCCTGTTAACGCCAACCTCATCTGTCTCTGTACCTGAACCAACTTCAGCCTTTCCTATTTTGTCGTTTGGTGGTGTTGTAACTTTATTTGCAGCACTCAAGCGCAAACCTCACTCTAGCAGTGCAGCCATACAACAAAGAAGTTAATGCAATAACTTCAGGTAAACAAAGTGATTACTTGAGAATATGGATTTATTTAATATCGCCTAATTCTTCTTCCTGCAAAACCTAAGGAGAATTATGCGATTCTTGCAGCAAACTAAGCTTACACACTGGCTCTAAAACCAAATGTGAAAAATGATGTCTACGACGGGCTATTTGGCGTCCCACCTATGCAGATTTAATGACTGCATCATGTTTAAGGGATATTGCTAAATATATACATAGGCGGTTGACATTTATAAAAATTTGCTGGTTCCTAGAGACAGCACTGGTAAGTTGTTCTCAATTTTCACAAACTAGTCATAACCTGAGCCAATTGATTAGATAAATCAACTACAGAATCCTGGCATTTATTAAATAAAACGCCAGCTAAAAAATAATAATCGCCAGAATAAAATGCCATGTTGTTTTTTCGGAGTTCTTCTATGTGGTTCTTTACCTTGGGATCAGAGCTATAGTAGCCAAACTGTAAAGGTAAGACCATGAAATTTTGAACACAATATCCATTTTCTTTTGCTAGGTTAAGCGTACTTGTTGGATTAGAAAAACTAGATATTAAAACCAACACATTCTCATAATCTAACGACAAAAGATCGTTGGTAATTGTGGCCCCATCTACGCCCCCAAATAAGAGTGGCATATAAATATCATTATCTGGAGCGGGGAGATAGGGTGGATTGGCTACAAGATACTCCGCATCGGGTTGAGAAGAATTAAACAAAGATGAATTATGAATTATATATTTATTAGTGAGATTATATTCATCGATAGTTGAATTTGCAACTTTCCATGCAGAGGTATTTAATTCAAATCCCTGGATGACGCCATCGAAGTTGTTTCTTAATAAGGAATTAATTACAGGGCTGCCATCTCCTGAGCCAAACTCCACAATTGATTCGTAATTTTTACAATTTCTGAAAACAAAATTTTCTAAACAGTTTGAGTAAAAATTAGATTCTTCAGGACAAAAAAAGATATCTTTCATTTGACTGCACTTCAATTTGTAAGGTATAATCAATGCAATAGGAGGTTATTCAATGCCTTGATTTCCAGGTAAGAAATAACCGTTTCTTTAGTAAAGAAGTCCTCACCAAAGAAATTTGATGGTAGGTAGATTAGCAATACAATGATTTAGAAATGTGAAATTATAAACTTCAGAAAGAATCTGCAATTTTTTAATTTCTAATTTTTTAGATTTCTTAGATGAGTCAGGGGGATTGTTTTGCTTCACGTATCGATCGCACAACAGCAGCACCGGCGCGATCGCCCATGAGTTTCTCCTGGTCATACCCAAGCAGCAGTTCCCAGGCATCATTGGGATATCGTTCTGCCAAAGGCAAAGCCACATCATCCAACATCCAACGACCGTGACGCTCATCTTCCCTGATGTGCAGTTCCCAATAACCCATCGCCGCCTCTGACAGTCCCAGTCGTTGCGCTGCCGCCAGATAGTTTTTGTAAGCCGCAGGGCCAGCCACCTCAAAATATGTCAGTGCGCCATTGTAACGGAGGAAATAACGTTTGCGATCAGTGGTCAGAAAGTTATGATTAGCGCAAGCTAAGACTTCCCAAGGGACTAAATCGAAGTATCCTTCTGGTTCAGTGTTCATCTCAAACTCAGTCAGCATTTGAGCAAAAAATGTCGAGTGCTTGCGGGATAAACGACCATTGCCGTATTCTTCTAGTAATACTCGCACCAGCGTACACTGCATTTCATTAGCAGCACCACCCAATACGTTGCAAAGACGACTACCTTCGACTAAGCCATCAAAGGAGCCGATCGCTAGCAGGTGACGATAGCCAGATTCAGTCATTTCCTCACGGATGTAGCGGCTATTCTCCGACAAAAGCGGCTCTAAATCGGCAGATGCACGCTCAATTAAAGCTTGTTTTACATCTAATTGTTGCAGTGCAGCCACATCGATTTGCGCCAGTTCCCACTGTTGCCAAGCAGCTTCAATTTGCTCACGACATGAGGATAAGTAAAGCGATCGCTCATTAGTATAGTGTCGCAAATCGTCGTACCAAAACAGCTTTAGCCGATTAATACGATAAAGTATCCGTTGGAGAAAACGGTGAGCCTGTTCATCAGAGCGATCGTTTTTATAGGCGGCGCGAATTGCCTTTGAGAGCGCCTGTTCAAACTCACTAGCGATTTCGGGTTTTACATCTAGTTGATGATCCAAATCCTCCATTGCTAGCAGTTCTATAAATTGCTCCTCAGCACGGTCGTACTTGGTAATTGTTCTTTCTTCTGTTTGCGTGGTCTTTTTCGCAGCCTCAGCGTTAGGAAATATAACTAAATTGCTTTGCATGGAATCTTCGGTAGCATTGGAAAAGTGAGAAATTACTTTCACCTCTAATACTTAACTTCCCACACGAGTAGCTTTCTGTACCTCTTTCCCTGGTTATAAAGAAAAATTAAGTCTAGAGGAACAAAGGGAATTGGGAATTGGGCACTTGTACTGAGCGTTCGCGAGTGCGTCTCGTAGAGAAGTCGTTGGCGCAGCCTCTCGTAGAGAAGTATTGGGCAATAGTTCTCTGCTCCCCCCGCATCCCCTGCCTCTCCTGCCTCCCCTGCTCCCTGCCCCTACTCCCTACTCCCTACGGCGCTTCCTTCTGTTCCTCAATCGCTTTACTTGGCGGAATCTCCTCAAGAGGAATGAGTGCTTCGATTACCGACTTCACAATTGGGGCGGCGACAGTAGAACCATAAGCACTTTCTCCTTTTGGTTCATCTACTAGTGCGAACACTACATACCGAGGAGATTCCACTGGCAAAATAGCCACGAAGCTGGTCATTCTAGCACCCTTGATGTAACCACCATTAGGACTAGCTTTTTGGGCTGTACCAGTTTTACCAGCAATGCGATATCCCGGAATTTGTGCCGCCTTCCCGCTACCTTCATTAACTACAGTTTCCATCATTTCCACAACCTTTTGGGTTGTTGCGGCTGAGAAAATTTGGCGGGGGACGGTGCGAGTTGGTGAATCATGCATCTGCCCTTTGGTATCAATCAGCCCCCGAACTACATGGGGTGTTACCAACTTACCGCCATTGGCTAAAGCACCGTGCATTTGCACTAGCTGTAACGGTGTCATGGAAAAGCCTTGCCCAAAGGAAGTAGTAGCTGGTTCAATTGGCGAAGCGATAAATTCTTCTTGACTTTTAAGCCGGCCACCAACTTCAAAAGGTAAATCTGTATCAACTTTTTGTCCTAGCCCCAAGCGTTCTAGCCAGTTGTAATAGATTGAAGGCTTTAAGCGTTGGATAATTTGCACCATGCCAATGTTGCTGGAATATTGCAAAATCTGAGCGATGCTGATTCGCCCATTCCCATTATTCATCGCATTTTTGATGGTGTAATTAGCTACTCGAATAGAACCGGAGTCATTAAATACATCATCTGGTTTGATGACGCCATTTTCCAGAGCGATCGCTACATTCAAAGGTTTAAAAGTCGATCCCGGTTCATAAAGATCCGCCACCGTCCAGTTTTTAAATAGCGAGATATTAGCTTTAGAGTATTCATTAGGGTTATAGGTAGGCTGAGAAACGAGAGCGAGTAAGGAACCATCCAAGGCATCCATGACAATTACCGCCCCACGTTTGGCGTCAAACTTATCCATCTGTTGTTTGAGCGCAACGCGGGCAATTCGTTGCAGACGGCTATCAATAGTGAGTTGCAGTCGCAAATCATCAAAATGCAAAAAACCTTCAGGGGCATGATTTGGCATTATGTCCCCATTACCCGACCGACTAAGCCGCACCGTTTGCACAGGACGTTCTAGCAACTTCTCTTGAGAGTATTCCACACCCGCTTGACCACGGCGGTCAAGATTCACGTAGCCCACCACATCAGAAACCAAATCGTCTGGCGGATAATATCGGGAGTATTTTTGAGCCCACTCCAGGCCATTTAAGCGCAAAGAGATGACGCGATCAATAATTTCTTCGGGGAGGGCTGGGGTAAGTATAATTCCGCTTCTTTTGCTTTGAAAAGTTTTTACCAATTCAGCAGTATCTTTTGCCAATATTGGGGCAAGTCGCTCTGCCATCTCTTCATTAGACTTATCAAATAGCTTGGGATGAGCGTACAAAGTATATACAGGACGGTCAATCGCCAACAGATTACTATTGCGATCTACCACAGGGCGACGGGGCATAAAAGGTCGCAAATTCACCATTTGCTGGTTTCGCGCCTGCTCTGTTAACTTTGGCCCCTTGACAATTTGTAAATTATACAATTTTACACCCAACCCCAACCCTGCTGCCATTAATACGCCCCATACTATAAACAGTCGGGACTTGGTGCTGGATGTTTGGTCTTGGATCTTAGAGGTAAATGTCCCCAAAAATCCTCCCTTAGAAACCTTCTGTCGCCTTTTAAATGTTGGATTCCGAAACTTTCTGTTTGTTCTGCTTGTTAATTTTTGCATTGCCCTACTCAGTAGCAAATTGCTTTTCGGAATCAAGAGTCATATTCAAAATTTAAAATTGAATGACTCCTAACTTTAATATCCCAGTGGCGAGAGTGTTTGCTGTTGCGTTTCAGAATTTGGCGTTGTGTTAGATGATGCTGGCTTAGGACTATGAGATGCTGGAGGCAAAAAAATCATCCCTTGAGGAGTCGGCGATACCAGCCCTGCTGTTGGTTGTTCTGCTTCCTCGGCAAATTTATTTGTCAACGTCGCGTTGGTTGTCGTTAGTACCCGCTCATGACGTTGGAGGTTTTGCAGTCTGCGATATGACTTACTCCAAAGCTCTTGCGAATATACCGTCCAGCCATAAACAGCAAGTGTTGATGCTACTAACAAGAACGCCAAAACTGACGAATAACGGTGAAAAGTGTACAAGCGCAGCAACCACAAGGGTGCCGCTCCAGAATTAGGCATTGTGGGAAGGCGAAGAAAACCTACCCCCGGAGTTTTCTGGTTTGCACTCGACTGCTCATTGAGATTTAGCACTTGTTGTCTACCCGCCTCTTTCACCGATTTGGGCATAACTGCTTTATTTGTGGAAGAAGCCGCTAGATTTTTTGAGGAAGGCTGTCGTCGTTTAGATGATACTGGTGCAGCTTGAGCAGTCGGTGTAGAAGCCCTTTGTGCTGCTGATTCTATACGTGCAGAACGTCGCCTCCCTAAAGAAAGGATAGAATCTCGTCGGAACCAAGTACCCCTTGTAGAAACAGCAGATTTACGAGCAACTACCATAAATTTTTTTTAGATAGGAAATACTGTACTTTAGATTGATTGTCTTAATTGTCTGTTTTTGCTTAGTTAAAATCGCCTTCTGTGCAACAAGCACACATAACAGACTACACCCTTTTAACTGTTCTGATAGATAGCTGTACCAATTACATCCTCTAGATATTGCAATTTTGCAATCAGCGATTAGCAACTAGACAGCTTGCCCTTTAGATATCGCACCTAAAGTATGGCAATGCGGGGCAGCAAGGTGCAATACTCTGGTAAAAAATAAATTTTTTGCTATGATAGCTCGGTTTGGTAGAAAATTTGGTAATTTCCGTTTTGTTCCTGAGTTAAGAGAAACTAATCAGATGCCTGTATGATACCTAATCCGAAAAACAATACCCCAAAGGATTATTTTTTTTACTATGTAATCTCGTAGCATTTAAAAAAAAGCAATAAATACGGTATCGTATTCAACAGGCGAAAAATTGTTCTAGCCACAATTGGTGAAAGAGGAGTTATGAAAACAAGAATCTTTGGTTTGGCTGTAATCTTAAGTTTGGCTACAATTCTCGGAGCCTGTGAAGGTGGTGGTGATGCTGGTGGTGGCGGTACTACTAGTACTCCAGCTGCTACAGGTGAACCAACTGATGCACCTGCTGCTACTCCCGCAACTACTCCCACTGCTACTCCCACTGCTACTCCTTAAATAAGGCATCAATCAGCTTTAGTTTAAATTATGCCCAAAACCAACTTAGCTACAACGCTCGTCACCACATAGCTTGAATTACATTAGGTTCACGTAAAAAGCTGTATTTTTCTGTTGGTGTATCAGAGCCTAGATTTGGCTCGAATATTAGCTAAGTAGGGCAGCAAGTAAAGGACACTGGTGATGAGAATTACCTCCTCAACCATGTGTCCGCCGGAAATCCTCGCCTGACCTGACCAGAGAGGCAGGGGAGCAGAGAGCAGGGGGCAAGGGAGAAAGATGCTGGAATTCCCCTAGCAATATTAAACCCCTGAGTTTTCAGAGGACAAAACAATTCATTGCGATCGCTGGCAATTGCTCTTGGGCATTCTCTATAGTCTATTCTGTATCAGAAGAGACTTGGTGATGTCCCTTGATATTGCCAGATTTTTATTGGGAAAATTTTGAACTTTGGGAATGGGGAATAGGGAATGGAGAATGGGAAAAACAGATTTTCATCCTGTGTTATGAACGCAGTTCAGGAGATGGGGAGATTTAAAGCGATAAAGGTAATAAAATTATTGAGCTTAATTGTGATTAGTGGAATCTTTTTTGTGTTAAGTAGCTCTTGGCGTTCACCGGTAATAGCATTACCACCACCAGAGGATACACCAGAAGAAATATTACGCACTAAAATTATCATAGAAGCGCGATCGCCTATTGATGGAAAATCCCTAACAGCTGCCGAATATATTCAATTACAAGCGCAGCTCCAACTTGCCCCGCCCCCAAAACTAGACCCCAAAATTCGGGAACAGATTTTTTTGCTTCGCCTACGTAAAACCTTACTTCAGTTTTTCCCATTTTTAAATTTTTGATCATTAATTACTCAAGGGTCAAAATTCAATAGCTTTCCCCCAGTCCCCAATCCCCATTCTGATGTAGGATAACGGTGGCGACAAAATTGCAAATAAATGTAAAGAATATATATAGATATTAAAAAAGTAGATTTAGTCAATCACGTTATTTCGCTTAGGTAGCTTAATGTCTATGACCACGATCGCCCCTGAACAGGTTAACAGCATCGTTTGGAATCAGCATAACGATCCTTTTGAAATATTAGGTTCTCATCCCATAGAACAAGACGGCAAAACTGTCTGGGCTGTGCGGGCCTACTTACCAAATGCAAGTGCAGCATGGGTGGTTCTTCCTGAACAACGCAAGGAATACCCAATGCAAACAGTGCATCATCCCCACTTTTTTGAATGCACGATTGACACTCCAGAACTGGCAAACTACCAGTTACGGATTAAAGAAGGCGAACATGAGCGTGTCATTTATGACCCTTACGCTTTCCGTTCTCCCAACTTGACAGACTTTGACTTGCATTTGTTTAGTGAAGGCAACCATCACCGAATATACGAAAAACTGGGAGCGCACCCCACGGAAATAGGCGGCGTTAAAGGCGTTTATTTTGCTGTTTGGGCACCCAACGCCCGTAATGTTTCATTGTTGGGAGATTTCAACCTCTGGGATGGGCGTAAACACCAGATGCGTAAAGGTCGCACTGGAATTTGGGAATTGTTTATTCCTGAAATCGGTGTGGGAGAGCATTACAAATATGAAATCAAAAATTTTGAAGGACACATTTACGAAAAATCCGATCCCTACGGTTTCCAGCAAGAACCCCGCCCGAAAACCGCATCCATTGTCACTGATTTAGATTCTTACAGTTGGGATGACGAAAGCTGGATGGAAAAGCGGCGTCACACTGACCCTCTCACCCAGCCCGTCTCAGTCTATGAAGTACATTTAGGCTCTTGGTTACACGCTTCGAGTGCCGAACCTGCTAAACTGCCAAATGGTGAAACTGAACCTGTAGTTATCGTTTCCGAACTGAAGCCCGGCGCACGCTTCCTTACCTACCGGGAACTAGCTGACCGACTCATTCCTTATGTCAAAGAATTAGGATACACCCATCTAGAATTGCTACCCATTGCGGAGCATCCCTTTGATGGCTCTTGGGGTTATCAAGTAACTGGGTACTATGCTCCCACCTCCCGTTTTGGCACCCCAGAAGATTTCATGTATTTTGTTGACAAATGTCACAAAAATGATATAGGGGTAATTGTAGATTGGGTTCCTGGTCACTTCCCCAAAGATGGACATGGTTTAGCTTTCTTTGATGGTAGCCACCTATACGAACACGCTGACCCCCGCAAAGGCGAACACAAAGAATGGGGTACTTTGGTGTTCAACTACGGTCGCCATGAAGTCAGTAATTTCTTAGCAGCAAATGCCCTCTTCTGGTTTGATAAGTACCACATTGACGGGATTCGTGTTGATGCTGTTGCCTCGATGCTCTATAACGACTATTGCCGCGAACCTGGAGAATGGCTGCCCAACAAGTACGGCGGCAGAGAAAACCTCGAAGCAGCAGATTTTCTGCGTCAGGTAAATCACATTATCTTTAGCTATTTCCCCGGTATTCTTTCAATTGCTGAAGAATCCACTTCTTGGCCAATGGTATCTTGGCCCACCTACACAGGCGGACTCGGCTTTAACTTGAAGTGGGATATGGGGTGGATGCACGATATGCTGGATTACTTCAGCATGGACCCTTGGTTCCGTCAGTTCCACCAAAACAATATCACCTTTAGTATGTGGTACAACCACAGCGAGAACTTTATGCTGGCTCTGTCCCACGATGAAGTGGTGCATGGTAAGAGCAATATCATCGGCAAAATGCCGGGGGATACATGGCAGAAGTTAGCTAATATCCGTTGTTTATTTAGCTATATGTTTGCTCACCCAGGCAAAAAAACCATGTTTATGAGCATGGAGTTTGGGCAGTGGAGTGAGTGGAATGCTTGGACAGATTTGGAGTGGCATTTATTGCAGCATGAAGCCCACCAAAAGTTGAAAACGTTTTTCCAGGAATTGAACCATCTCTACCGTTCTGAACCAACTTTGTACACCCAGGATTTTGCTGAACCTGGGTTTGAGTGGATTGACTGTAGCGACAACCGCCATAGTGTAGTTTCTTTCATGCGTCGTGACAAGGATTCTGATGATTTTGCGATCGTGGTCTGCAATTTTACACCGCAACCCCATTCTCACTACCGCATCGGTGTACCGCAAAAGGGATTTTATACTGAGTTGTTCAATAGTGATGCGCGTCAGTATGGCGGCAGCAATATGGGCAACTTAGGTGGTAAGTGGACGGATGATTGGTCTTTGCACAGTCGTCCCTATTCGTTGGATTTGTGTTTGCCACCTTTGGGTGTGTTGATTCTCAAGTTGGATAAGAAGAAGACTGCTGAGGCATTGAAATAACAATTTGGGGTGGGCATCTAGCCCGCCCAGGAGTAATCAAAACTTTACAGCAGTTTTCATCTATTCCAACCACATCTATCGTAGGGGCACAGCATTGCTCATACGTGTCAACTTAACGTAAAAGTCATGTCCCGCAAGGAACTGAAGTTCCTTGCTAATAGCTAAAGTCATCTGAAAGATGACTAAATATAGTCAAAAATCTTTAGTCTACTTCAGTAGACTTTAGCTAAAAGCCAGAGAACTTTAGTTCCAGGCGGGTGAGGGAGCCAACAGTTAAGCCATTTATAGGCTTAAGTTGACACCAATGAGCATTGCTGTGCCCTTACAGCGTGGTTTATTTACTGAATAAAAGCGCGATAGTCGTTCACGCAACTCTCCATTTACTCTTGGAATTTCGCCTAGTATTCAGGAGAAGCGCACTACTGAAAGCTGACAGTAAATGCTTGCTGGGTAATAATAAATCTATCTGTCCATAGATGCACGCTGTATGATATGTTGCCTGAACTCCTCTTGCCACAATCCCCCCTGTTCTGAAGTAAGTGACATTCCACCTTACTGAAGTGGATGAATGGAGCTAAAAGACTCATTAATGAGTATCAAAGGTGGATGAATGGAGTTAAAAGACTCGTTAATGAGTATCAAAGGTGGATTAATGAAGCTAAAAGACTCGTT
>JAHCSU010000397.1 GCA_023522315.1 Nostoc sp. CCCryo 231-06 | reverse complement strand
GTTGCCACAAACGCTTAATACTTTGCAACAAACGCTCTTCGATATATAAGAAACGTTTAAATCATTGCAGCAATTGTTGTAATAAATTTATGAAATTATTTGCTACTTAAAATATTAAAACGTCTAAGTGAAATTAACTAAAATTTTTGATATGCGATCGCACTGATTTGTTATATTTTCCCATGACATCAAACATATTTTTGTATAAAAAAGTACTATTAATCTACTGGCAGAGATGCATTATGGCACGTCGTAAAAGAAATTCTAACGTTTTACAACGAAGCGATCGCCGGATTGAAAGTTTACAATCTATCAGCGTAGAACTTGACTTTGGCGAAGGACTAACTATAAAAGCTTACACCATGACAATTAACGATCTCCGGTCTAAGCTTGCTGCCTACAACACTGCTTTATCGTCCATTGACAAACTCGCAGATGACGTGAATAACGCAGAACAGGCTGTAATCGCAATGTCAGAAAAAATGTTACTAGGAGTTGGCAGCCGTTACGGTAAAACCAGCCAGGAATACGAAATGGCGGGTGGTATGCGACGAGGTAATACCAAAAAGAAGCGAGGCGCATCAGGCAATTCCAAACTCACTAATCCTTTAACAATTGATTCTGTTAAGCTTTCTTCTGTAAATGGATCTATGAATGGGGCATCACCTGCGATCGTCAGTTAAGAGGACGGTTAGAAACCGCATCTACACAGGCAAAACCCACCGACTTGGGTTAAGACTATTGATTTTGTATTAGTCCACGGAGGTGGACTTTGTTTGTGTAGCCGCGAATTCCATTTGCCCAAAAAACATTACAATTTATCAGAGATCCTGTTAATACCACTGAGACTCTTCATAATAGCAACGGCATCTAATATTCAGGTGACTATTTCCCTGTCTGAACAGGGTTTAGACGAAGAGGAGTTGCAAGCAGAAGCAGAAAACTTACTCCCACAGATTAAAGAAGTTGATGGGGTAGAAGATGCAGATTTAGTGGCAGTTACAGAAGCCCCCCAAGGTTCAAAAGCTTTAGGGGGTTTCTTGTTGGCGACATTAAAGGCAATGGGTAATCCGAACGAGTTTTATTATTGATGGTAAGCATTTAAAGTCACTGAACCAAAACTACAATAGACGGATATCAACATTAAAAGAAAATAAGCCCCAAGGCTTTTGGTCTAAACAACTAGCACACATCACTGAAAAACGAAATCGCCAAGTACGCGACGGTGTAAACAAGGCAGCCCGTAAAGTGATTAAGCATTGTCTACAAAATGAAATCGGCACAGTAGTTTTTGGATGGAACAAAGGACAGCGCCAA
>JAHCSU010000396.1 GCA_023522315.1 Nostoc sp. CCCryo 231-06 | reverse complement strand
AGGGATTTAGGGTGAGGGCAAAAACTACGGTTCTCAACATAGATGAGGTTTATCACCTGATAATAAAGAAAGATTAAGCAGATCCTCAAAAAACTCTCAATGAGCCAGACTAGCCTAAATTTAGTTGCAATATCTATCTTTCTGATGACCCTATCGGTACTACTGGGGCCATTCTTGAATTTATCGCCGGCAGTACCGGCACTTGCTACCTTCGCTATTTTGGGAATAGCCACTTTTGACAGTTTTAGCTTGCAAGGCAAGGGTGGTACTATCTTTTTAGATTGGATTGCTGGTTTTTCAAGTGAACACCGCGATCGCATCGTCCACCACGAAGCAGGGCATTTCTTGGTTGCTTACCTGTTAGGTATCCCCGTTACTGGCTACACCCTCAGCGCTTGGGAAGCCTGGAAACAGGGGCAACCTGGGCAAGGTGGCGTTAGCTTTGATGATGGCGAATTAGCATCTCAACTAGAACTGGGTAAAATCACTGCCCAAATGCTAGACCGCTACTGCACTGTTTGGATGGCGGGTATTGCTGCTGAAAATCTAGTTTTTAATAATGCTGAGGGTGGAGGCGATGATAAAAACAAGCTCATAGGAGTCTTGACAATTTTGGGATTTCCTGAATCAGTTTATCAGCAGAAACTGCGGTTTCATACCCTCCAGGCAAAAACCCTACTGCAAGAAAATTGGTCTAGCTACGAGGCTTTAGTTAATGCCATGCGACAACGCACTTCGGTAGAAGATTGTCATGCTGAGTTGGGAGTTGGGAGTGGGGAGTTAGGAGTGAGGAGTTTGGAGTGAAGAATTATCTCCCTTGTCCTCCTCATCCTCACAATACCCCATGCCCAATGCCCACTTTTAAGAAGAAACAGCTTTTAGATGTGGGACATGAGATAAATAGTTCGAGGCAATAACCCGATTACGCCCAGCAGTTTTAGCTTGTAGCAAGCATTGATCGGCACGATCCAACAGGCTTACTCCTTGCTCATCATCCTCAGCTTGCAGATATGCTGTGCCTAGACTAATAGTGACATTAATTATCAGTTTGTTACTGACTGAAAATTGTTCCTCGCAGACTAACCGATTAAGACGACGGGCAACGACTAGTGCTTCTTCATCGTTGGTGTTAGCCAAAAGAATCACAAATTCTTCGCCACCATAGCGAAATGCTGTGTCTTGACAACGCAGATTGTGTCGCAGACGCTTACATAACAGATGCAAAATGCGATCGCCTACTAAATGCCCGTGAGTATCATTAACTTTCTTGAAATGATCTACATCCAGAATAATCAAACTCAGCGAAGTTTTTTGAGTCCTAGCTTTTTTAATTTGCCTGGGCAAGTCCCATTCTAAAGCACGACGATTATTTAATTCTGTCAAGGAATCGGATAAGGCGATCGCTGATAACATATCATTTGTCCGAATTAAATCTCGGTATTTTTGTGCTTTTCGCAAGCCAGCAGTCAATTGAGCAAGCATTAGTCCATGATTCGCAGTCAACTGTGCCAAGCTAGGGTCTGTTTTTTCTTCAATAAAATGCCAAATATAAGCATCGGCTCCTTGGTTTAATGCCGCAGCACTCATCTCTAATTCCCTGTGCCAACCCTTATTTCTATCAATAAGCTGCTCGGAACGATCCTCGAAGAGAATACAGTACATCCAGGATAGCTTTGTCTGGTCTTTCAACCAACTGCACAGTTCCATACTGCCATCCAGGCTAGCCTGCACAAGTATTATATCGGGAGGCGTAATTTTAATCTGCGACACTGCGTGATTAAGATTATCTATAACTTCTACACTAAAAGCAGTCGCGTAACGGATCTGATCTGAAAGTGTGGCGATAAAATTATTCTTTCCAAAGACCAGAATAGAAATATTCATTGCTTTATTTTTTTTCCTAGTTAAATTTTAAAGAGATTAACTTATTAAAAATTGCTGCTTTTGCCGCCTAATATTAAATATGATGTTTTAGGCTGAGTTATATTTATTGATATATTATTTTTTTTACGCCGAATCTACAATAAATTCCCAAGCTGAATCTCCTTTTAAGCCTTCATATTTACTAATAGAGTTTATGAAATCTCCACTTGTGACAACTAATGTCTTCTTTACAGAATATTTTTAAAACAGTAATATTACTGAATAATGTTGAATCTATAAAAACTATTAGTGTAGTTTCTTAAGTGCTATTTTCCGGATGCAATTACCAAAATAAATAAGAATTAATCTTAACGACCAAAATGCGATGTCTACGACGGGCTACGCCTACGCACATCCTGCTAAAGGTAGAAAATGGTCTAAAAGCATCCTCATCACTGCATATAGCTCACCGAGTGGCACAATTCGCTGGCAGTAATATGAAACAAAATGCAAGAATATATAAAGCTATTTATAAAAATACACCTACTTAGTGCCACTACGCCTAAGTGTAAAGTCTAAAGTTAAAAATACCTACCTATGTCTTCAAATCCTCAGTATTTAAGCGGTAACGAAATTCGCAACATATTTCTCGACTTCTTTGCCCAACGGAATCACCAAATTCTCCCAAGTGCCTCCCTCGTGCCAGAAGATCCAACCGTGCTGCTGACGATCGCGGGGATGCTACCATTTAAGCCAATATTCTTAGGGCAGCGTACACCAGAATTTAAGCGGGCTACAACTTCACAAAAGTGTATCCGTACCAATGATATCGAAAATGTCGGACGCACTAAACGGCATCACACGTTTTTTGAGATGTTGGGCAATTTCAGCTTTGGTGATTATTTTAAAGAACAAGCGATCGCTTGGGGTTGGGAAATCTCTACACAAGTCTTTGGCTTTTCCCCCCAAAATCTTGTCGTCAGCGTTTTTGAAGATGATGATGAAGCCTTTGGAATTTGGCGCGATCAAATTGGTGTGCCGATAGCGAGAATTAAACGCTTGGGCGAAGACGATAACTTTTGGGTGTCTGGCCCGACTGGCCCTTGTGGCCCTTGTTCAGAAATTTATTACGACTTCCACCCAGAACGCGGTGACGAAAATATAGATTTAGAAGACGATTCCCGGTTTATCGAGTTTTACAACCTCGTGTTCATGCAATATAACAGGGATGCGTCAGGCAATTTAACGCCGCTGCAAAACAAGAACATCGACACCGGCATGGGTTTGGAGAGAATGGCGCAAATCCTCCAAAAAGTGCCTAATAACTACGAAACTGACCTGATTTTCCCAATTATCCAAACAGCAGCGCAAATTGCTGGCGTTGATTACCACAAAAGTGATGAAAAAACCAAAACTTCCCTAAAAGTTATTGGTGATCACGTTCGTTCTGTTGTCCACATGATCGCTGATGAAATTCGCGCCTCCAACGTGGGACGGGGTTATGTGCTGCGGCGGTTAATTCGCCGGGTGGTGCGTCATGGGCGATTAATTGGAATTTCTGGCGAATTTACTACTCAAGTTGCCGAAACTGCGATCGCTCTTTCTGAATCAGCTTACCCCAATGTCCGCCAACGGGAAGCAGCAATTAAAGCTGAGTTGCAACGGGAAGAATCCAATTTCCTGAGAACTCTGGATAGAGGCGAAAAACTCCTAGAAGAAATTATCCAAGAGGTGAAACAGCAAGGGAAAACCGAAATTAGCGGTGAAAGCGCATTTACCCTCTACGACACCTACGGATTTCCCCTCGAACTTACTCAAGAAGTTGCCGAGGAAAATCATCTCACAGTCGATGAAGCGGGATTCAATATCGAAATGCAAAAGCAGGTGGAACGTGCCAAAGCAGCACACGAAACCATCGATTTAACTGTGCAAGGTTCCCTCGATAAATTAGCAGAACACATCCAAGCCACCGAGTTTTTAGGCTATACCCAACCTGCAACGACGGCGAAAGTCGAAGCGATATTAGTCGAAGGTGTTTCCCAAGAGGAAGTAGAAGCGGGAACAGAGGTACAAATTCTCCTTGACAAAACGCCATTTTATGCAGAATCTGGGGGACAAATTGGCGATCGCGGTTATATCTCTGGCGATGGTATCGTAGTTCGGGTAGAAGACATGAAGAAAGAATCTGATTTCTTTGTTCACTTCGGACGCATCGAACGCGGTACACTGCGCGTAGGCGATAATGTAACCGCTCAAATTGATCCGGCTTGTCGCCGTCGCGCCCAAGCTAACCATACTGCAACGCATCTGTTACAAGCGGCGTTGAAGAAAATTGTTGATGATGGCATATCTCAAGCAGGTTCTCTGGTTTCCTTTGACAGGTTGCGCTTTGACTTCAACTGTCCGCGTGCGTTGACAGCAGAAGAAGTTCAACAAATTGAGGAACAGGTTAACGCTTGGATTGCTGAAGCACATGCTGCAAAGGTGGAAGTATTACCAATAGCCGAGGCGAAAGCTAGGGGTGCTGTTGCTATGTTCGGCGAAAAATACGGCGAAGAAGTGCGCGTGATTGACTTCCCCACCGTATCAATGGAACTATGTGGTGGAACTCATGTCAGTAATACTGCTGAAATTGGCGTGTTCAAGATTATCTCAGAAGCTGGCGTAGCTTCTGGGGTGCGGCGCATTGAAGCTGTTTCGGGGCCAGCAATACTAGATTATCTCAACCTTCGGGATAAAGTAGTTAAAGATTTGAGCGATCGCTTTAAAGTTAAACCCGAAGAATTACCAGATAGAATCACAAGTCTGCAAAGCGAACTGAGAAATAGCCAGAAAGAACTAGAAGCCTTGAAGGTACAGTTAGCGATCGCAAAATCTGACAGCTTGCTGCAAACTGCGCAAACTGTAGGCGATTCTAAAATTATTGTCGCCCAATTAGAAGATGTTGATCCAGAATCATTGAAAACCGCAGCCGAACGCTTACTGCAAAAAATCGGTAACGG
The DNA here is from genome assembly GCA_023522315.1 of Nostoc sp. CCCryo 231-06. Lineage (GTDB taxonomy): Bacteria > Cyanobacteriota > Cyanobacteriia > Cyanobacteriales > Nostocaceae > Nostoc. Next base: position 11,908 of record JAHCSU010000396.1, on the reverse strand, counting down.
TGCAGTGGTGCTGGGTTCTGTTCCCGAAGAAGGGAAAGTTAGTATAGTTGCAGCTTTTAGTTCAGAAGTCAACAAAAAAGGTTTGCAAGCTGGTAAATTTGTAGGTGCGATCGCTAAAATCTGCGGTGGCGGTGGCGGTGGAAGACCGAACTTAGCCCAAGCCGGCGGACGGGATGCGAGTAAATTACCAGAAGCCTTGGAACAAGCAAAAAGTGAGTTAAAGTCTGCGTTGGGTTAACCATCTTGTTAAACAGTCGAAGGAGTAAAACATATATGACCAGAGTAGAAGGCGAAAATACCCGTTTGGGTAAGTGGTGGTCTGCTGAGAGGTTGAGATGAAAAGTAATCAAATTCCTCCAGGAAGCTTTGGTATACCTGTATTAGGTGAAACTCTCTCCTTTGTTTTCGACCGCGATTTTGCCAAAAAGCGCTATCGCCAATATGGGCCTATCTTCAAAACCCATCTTCTTGGCAAACCAACTGTGGTGATGGCAGGGCCGGAGGCATTAGAGTTCGTTTTGTCAAGCCACATGGAGAATTTTTCTTGGCGCGAGGGATGGCCTGATAATTTCAAGACATTACTGGGTGAATCGCTTTTTCTGCAAGATGGAGAGGAACACCGCAGAAACCGCCGCTTGATGATGCCGGCGTTGCATGGGCCAGCATTGGCGAGTTATGCCTCCACAATGGAAGATATTACGCGCGGCTATCTCCACAAGTGGGAGAAAAAACAGGAGTTTACTTGGTTCCAAGAGTTTAAACAGCTAACCTTTGATATTGCCAGTCAATTGTTATTGGGTACGCGTCCTGGCCCTGAATGTGTACGCCTCAGCCAGTTGTTTACAACCTTGACCAATGGGCTGTTTGCTATTAACCCGTTGGCATTACCATTTACTACATTTGGTAAAGCTATAGCCGCTCGTGATCAGATTTTAGAGCATCTAACTCAAGTTGTCAGAGAACGTCAGCAAAACCCAACTAAAGATACCCTCAGCTTGTTAATCCAAGCTAAAGATGAAGACGGTAACAGCTTAAGTGAAAAGGAAATCATTGCCCAAGCAGTGCTGTTACTTTTTGCTGGACATGAAACGACTACTTCGATGCTGACTTGGTTGTGTGCAGAGTTAGCCCGTCATCCAGAAGTACTCGAAAGAGCTAGAGAAGAACAATTGCAACTTGCAAGTAAAGGAGACTTAGATTTAGAACAATTGGGAAAAATGCCCTATTTAGAGCAGGTTTTGTGGGAAGTTGAAAGATTGCACCAACCTGTCGGAGGCGGGTTTCGTGGTGTAATTAAAGACTTTGAGTTTAAAGGTTATCACGTTCCTGCTGGTTGGCAGTTGCTTTATTCAATTGTGGTAACTCATAGCCTAAAGGAAATTTACCTTGAACCAGAGCGTTTTGATCCAGAGCGTTTCAGTCCTCAACGCCAAGAACACAAAAAGTATCCTTTTAGTTTAGTTGGTTTCGGTGGTGGGCCACGCATCTGTATTGGGCTAGCTTTTGCCAAAATGGAAATGAAGATTGTTGCTGCTCACCTTTTACGCAATTATCATTGGGAGATATTACCCAATCAAAGTTTAGAAACAGTGTTGGTTCCCACTAATCGCCCTAAAGATGGGTTGCGGGTTCGATTTAAACCTCGGTGAAATGTTTTATGGCATCTCAAATAGACATACATTTACCTAATGGAGTTTTGCAACGTTTGCAAAATGTGAAAGATTTTGTAAGTGAAAATGTTAACTCTCTGAGTAACTCAGCACAACAAGTTGGGGAGTCTTTGAAGTCAACAGCAACTACAACGACTGATAAAGCAATTGATACAGTTACGACAAGCTTAGAACAAACTTGGCAAACTGCTGATAAATTTAAGAGTACAACATCGGGAGCAGTTAAAGATGCGATGGCATCTTCTGTAAGTGATTGGCTGACACAACACCCGATATTTTTTAAGTTAGTTCAAATACTAGGTTGGGCGACTAATCACCCAATTATTAGTATAGTGATTTTGCTGTTTGCGATCGCTATCATCTGGAGCATCATCAAAGCAATTATCCGTTTGATTGAAACAGCTAGTTGGTCAATACTGCAAGTTCCGTTAAAATTGCTTCAGGCTTTGATTAAAGTTAGTTTTCTATCTTTAACTAAAGTTGGTAGTTTTGCTGTTAAAAGAATTACTGCTACTGAAATAATTGATAACCTGCCAGCTTTGCTACCTGAAAATTTTCAACCAAATAAACAACAACGATTAACAGAAATTTCTCATCGCTTACAAGCAATTCAAAAGGAACAACATGAGCTTTTACAAGAAGCCGCAGACTTGATTGCTACCGACACAATTGATATAGAAATATCAAAAATTAAACAGCTAAAAAGCGCTGAATCACATCTTGGCTGAGTTCGGCTGTGGAACCGGAGGCGACAATACCACCTTTTTGCATAGCGTAGTAGTAATCAGCCTGACGGACAAAGTGTAAATGTTGCTCTACCAATAAAACCGAAATGCCTGTGGTTTCGACAATGCGACGGACTGCGGCTTCAATTTCTAGGATGATGGAGGGTTGAATACCTTCGGTGGGTTCATCTAAGACGAGTAATTGAGGTTCTCCCATTAAAGCACGAGCGATCGCTAATTGTTGCTGCTGTCCACCACTCAAATCACCACCCATCCGCGCAAGCATAGTTTTTAACACCGGGAATAAGCTAAAAACTTCCTCTGTAATTTCAGCTTTTTTAACTGGTTTGCGTCTAGCTTCCAACCCCAGCAGCAGATTTTCTTTGACTGTCAACCGGGGGATAATCTCTCGTCCTTGGGGGACATAACCAATTCCTAACTTTGCCCTTTGGTCAGGAGATTTCGAGTTGATTAATTCTCCAGCTAAGTTAATAGTACCACTGCGGGGTTTTAGTAAACCCATAATTGTTTTAAGTAATGTAGATTTACCTACGCCATTGCGTCCAATTAGGCAAACCATTTGCCCAGATGGTACGCTTAAATCTACATTGCGGAGAATATGGCTTTCGCCGTAGTAAACGTTTAGGTTAGAGATTTTTAGCATTAGAAATTACCTAGATATTAAAATTTCACGCAGAGACACAGAGCAATGTTAGCCTCCTGACCCCAACAAACGAGTAAAACCTTGGCTTTGCAATGTCCAAAATGTGCATCAACTAATAACTGCAAGAATGACCAGAAATGTGGTAAACAAAATCACATATATGTTAACGGTGCGGTTGAGCAACGACAGATATGACCGCAGCGCAAATATTCTGCACATCCGCTCCAATCGAATTGTTAGATGGCGATTCTACTGACTCCAAAGGTTCTAAGAGTTCCATTGTCCGTAAAGTCTATCGATTTGCTTCAAAACTTCATCCATCGTTACAGCACTTTCGGCGGCTATGAGGTACATCCTCAAAGCTGAAAGCTATGATAGGAGAGGAGCTAGAGGAAAACTGTATTGCATAATAGCCGGAAGCGCTGTATATAACCGATGGAGCGCAAATGGAACAAACTAAGAATACTCCACGCTGTATATTTACAGATTTTGGAAACGTCAGCTTCATTGATTACTTGATCTGCTAAGTAGTTCATGCCACGATGAATAATATGTGATCGCTTTTCATAGAGTTTCTTTATATTCTTATACACTTCTTTGGCATCCTCAATTTTTATGAACTCGTAACCACTAAAAGCATTAATTGTCGCAACTCCCTTAGCAAGGGAATGTGTTGGCTGCTCAGAGCCAGTAAATATACACTCTAATGCTGTCCAATATTTCAGAAAAGCTACATCTAAATCAGACTCATTCTGAGCTTCACCAATCCAGTAAATTGCTGTCAGAATACATCCTTCTACTTGCGTCTTGGGAGAAGTATTAATAATTGTAATAAAGTCCTCTAAGAAGCCATTAAATAATAAGTCTTGAAGCCGATCTTTATCAATAGGAAATTTCTGTAGAGGTCTTCGCCCACGCCCAGAAACTAAAATAACAGTATTATCTTTCTCTCTCTTAATTAAGTATCTTTCGCTATTGCCATACGCCTCAGATAGAAGATTAACTTTTACCATTTGATCTGAAACCCTCTTATGGGTAAATAGACAAAGTACGTATCTGAAGTAGTTAATTACCTCTCTCGCCTGCTTATATGCTTGCTTGTTGGCTACATCAGAATCACCATAAGCAATAGATTTTATACATATACGGCTCAAAAAATTTTCATCAAAAAACTTTTGAGTATGTCTGCGTGATTCCAAATCCTGCTCATCGGCATTCCTAAGAGAAATGGCAATCAATTGGTTACGTAATTCTTGGTTAAATATAAAAATTTCAACTTTGCCACATCTAATTATTTCAATATCTTTAAACTCCAAACCTTCAACTATAAAGAAGAAATCGGAGTGACTAATTTTGTCATTGATGGCTTGTTTAATACTCTCTAAAACTTCAGAAAAATCTCTTTTGCTTATTGAATTTTGCTCTCTGGCAGCAATTTCTATTTTTAGTTCTTTCTTGACAATCGTATAAACTGTTCTGGAAGACACTATATTCTTTAAACTGGGAGACGCATGAATTTTATCAACGACTTCATTCAATGCTTTTGTTGCATTTTCCAGCAATATCCACGCTCTAGAGTTAATTTCTAATTCAACCGAATACGTGTCGAATTTACTGTATTCTTCTATGCTGGTCGGAATGCAGTAATTTTTACTTTTTAACAATATATTCCAATTTTGTGTGACTGTTTGGAGTTCACTTTCATTTAATTGAATTTCCATAGATGCTTTTATATAAGAATTGTTTGGGAAGAATCAGCTTCGAGAATTACAAATCTACATATACGTAGAAATCGCCCATCAATATCCGTGACGTAAAAGTAGCACTGCCAGCAACAAACTATATTTCACAATTGTTGAAAAGTTTCTGTACTATGGTCGCCTAATACTCAAGCTAGAATACCTTGTGAGGTAAAAACTTACTCTTGTTGTTTACCCAAATACACTTCAATCACGCGTGAATCATTTTGAACTTCCTCAAAATTACCTTCGCACAGCACCGAACCTTCATGTAACACCGTTACTTTCTTGGCAATTTGACGCACAAATTCCATATCGTGTTCAATTACTAAAATTGAATGACTCTGAGCTAGTGCTAAAAGTAGTTCGCCAATATTGTAGGTTTCTTCATCTGTTAAACCAGCAACGGGTTCGTCAACAAGTAATAAGTCTGGAGATTGTGCTACTAACATCCCAATTTCTAAACGCTGCTTTTCGCCGTGGGAAAGTAAACCTGCTCTGATATCAGCTTTTGGCGTTAAACCGATAGTTTCTAATAATCCTTTAATACTATTTTTTTCAGCAGTATTAGAATGTCCAAACAAAGTAGAAAAGACGTTTTTGTTCCGGTTACTGGTAATTTCTAAATTTTCACGAGGCGTTAAATTTAAGTAAATTCGGGGTGTTTGAAACTTGCGCCCAATTCCCAATCGGGCAATTTTATATTCAGGTAAAGAACGTAGATTTTTACCTTTGAATAAAACTCGGCCTATAGTTGGTTGCACTTTCCCCGTAATCACATCCAGAAATGTTGTCTTTCCCGCACCATTAGGGCCAATTACTACCCGCAATTCACCCACATCCATGCTAAAGTTAAGCTGATTTAAAGCCTTAAATCCATCAAAACTAACAGTTACGTTTTCAGTTTCCAATATTTTCGCGTTCATGTTGCACTTCGGCGTCTTCTTCCAAGGTGGGATATGTAGCAATTTGTTGACGACGGTTGAAAAGAGAAATATTCTGACTACGCAACCATCCTACTATGCCGTCAGGAAGCACTGTAACGACTATCAAAAATAGTGCGCCTTGGAAAAATAGCCAGATTTCAGCGAATTGTTCACTTAAAAAAGTGCGGGCATAATTTACTAACAAAGTTCCGACAATTGCGCCAATTAAAGTAGCGCGTCCGCCTACAGCCACCCAAATCACCATTTCAATCGAAAAGGCAATATCCATTGATCTGGGTGATACAGAACCACTCTGGATGGTGTAAAATGCTCCTGCTAGACCTGCGATCGCACCTGAAACTGCAAATACAAGCACTTTAAACTCTGTAGGGTCGTAGCCAGAAAATCTTACCCGACTTTCATCATCACGAATAGCTATCAACAACCTCCCAAAGCGTCCAGTTGTCAACCAGCGACAAATACCGTAAGTGATTGCGAGAAACATTACCGTTAGCGTGTAGAAAACAAATTGCGTTTTCGCATCACTAACCGTTGCCCCAAACAAAGTTGTAAAATCTATCAGCCCATTCGTACCATTGAAAAGTTGTTGTTGACCGTTAAAGAAGTTGAAAAATACAATAGTTCCGGCTTGAGTCAATATAGAAAAATAAACTCCCTTAAGGCGATTTCGGAAAACCAAATATCCCAATAATCCCGCCAATAACCCTGGAATTAGTACCACAAAAGCTATTGTCAAAGGAAAAGAATAAAAAGGTTGCCAAAAAGCGGGAAGTTCTGTAACCCCATAAAGCCCCATGAAATCAGGTAACTCACCAGTGGGAACTTGCAGCTTCAGGTACATTGCGATCGCATATCCACCCAAACCAAAGAAAATACCATGTCCCAAACTTAGTAAACCAGTATAACCCCAAATCAAATCAATACCCAAAGCCACAATCGCCAACGACAAAAATCGTCCCAATAAATTCAGACGAAACTCCGACAGCACGACTGGCATAACAATTATAAGGAAGAGTGCGATCGCAACCACCACCCCCACCTCAATTAATAACCCTCCTCCCTTCTTCCTCATTCTCTGCGTCCTCTGCGTCTCTGCGGTTTAAACATCAACACTACGTCCCTTCTGCGGAAAAATCCCTCCAGGCTTCCATTGTAAAAACACAATAATCAGCGCAAATACCATCACTTTAGCCATACTCGTCGTCGCAAAAAAAGTAAACAAATCAGCCAAAGGTTTAACAGGAGCCAACAACAAAGCCAAAGTCCCAGAACCAATTAAAAAATTAGCCGTACCAATACCCAAAGCAGCCACAATCGTCCCGGCTAAATTGCCCACACCTCCAACCACAACCACCATAAAAGTATCAATAATATAATTTTGTCCCGTATTTGGGCCTACAGAACCGAGTAAACTAATCGCACATCCAGCCACACCAGCTAAACCAGAACCCAGTGCAAAAGTAATCGCATCAACCTTTTGAGTTGGAATTCCCAAACAAGCACTCATATTACGGTTTTGCGTCACAGCCCGAATTCTTAAACCCCAGCTAGAACGTTGTAAGAATAAATAAATTCCCGCCACACAGATTATTGTTAAAGCAATAATAAATAACCTGGCAAAGGGTAATTGTACACCACCTAAAGACATCCCTGCTTGTAACCAAGTAGGCGCTGTTACATCTACATTTTGAGCGCCAAACCAAGGTTGAGTCACTGCTAGCTGATAAGTTTGACTCAATAAATTGCCCGTTGCTATTGTCACGCCCAGCGATAATAAAAATATCACCGCCACAATCCAGTTACGAACTCTTCCCAAATCAGTGCGAAAATTTAAAATCCATAAACCTCCAAAAAACAACAGAGAAAATATAGCTATGCCAATTATCAATACCCAATTTACACTACGAACAAACTGTTGAAAAATTAAACTTACTCCCCAAGTTGCCAATAGAGTTTCTAATGGTCGTCCATAGAGATAACGAATCACGCCTTTCTCTAGAATTAATCCCACACCAGCAGTGAAAATAAAAGCGATAATCAAAGCCAAAAATATATAGATTTCAAACCAGACTCCACCCAATTCTTTACAGACATTTTGCACAACAAACGTTGTATAAGCACCAAACATCATCAATTCACCATGCGCCATATTGATAACGCCCATCAATCCAAATATAATCGCCAATCCCAAGGCAGCAATTAATAATACAGCGCCAATACTAATACCATTAAATACAGCTTCTAAAAATCCTGCTAACACTTTTTCCCCTATATATCAGCTTCTTGTTATTAGAATTACCGTAAGGTGTGTAAGTCGCACATTTTGTAATGAAAAACATGACATGAAAGCTTAACACACCGCTATCTAAGATGGTGCGTTAGGCTAAAGCCATAACACACCCTACTTATTTCTGATAGTTTGTAATCGTTAATTAATTACAAATTACGAATTCTTTAAACTTTCTTGTATTTACCACCCTTCGCAGGGTCACTCCAATCACAAGCAAATCCCTTAGTTTCTTTCACAAATTGATTCCAAGGAACTGGCTCAACTGCTGTTGGAGTAGCATAGACAATATCAAATAAACCATCTTGTCTAACTTGACCAATCCGCACAACTTTCGATATGTGATGATTGGCATCCATTGTCACTTTACCTTCAGGCGCATCTAGAGTTTGACCATACGCCGCAGCACTCACTTTCGCTATGTCTGTAGTACCAGCTTTTTCTACTGCTTGCTTCCACAAATAAACAGCGATGTATGCTGCTTCCATTGGGTCATTTGTTACCCGATTTTCACCGTATTCTTTCTTGAAAGCTGCGACAAACTTTTTGTTAGCAGGTGTGTCTACTGTTTGAAAATAGTTCCAAGCTGCGTAGTGACCTTTGAGATACTCTACACCAATTGCTTTGACTTCTTCTTCGGCAATACTGACAGACATAGAAGGATATTTTTCTGGTGTCAATCCAGCACCTTTCAATTGTTTGAAGAAAGCAACATTGCTATCACCATTCAGAGTATTGTAAATTACACCTCCATTAGGCAAAGCTTGCTTAATTTTAGTGATAATTGGTGTAACTTCTGTATTGCCAAGAGGTAAATAATCTTCACCAACTGTTTTTCCGCCCAAAGCTTCTAATTGAGCTTTAATAATTGTGTTAGCAGTGCGGGGAAAAACGTAGTCAGAGCCAACTAAGAAGAATTCTTTTCCTTTATTTTTCAATAGCCAATCAACAGATGGTTCAATTTGTTGATTTGGAGCAGCACCAGTGTAGAAAATATTTTTAGAACACTCTTGACCTTCATATTGCACAGGATACCAGAGCATGTGATTTTTGCTCTCGAATACTGGCTTAACATTCTTGCGGCTAGCAGAAGTCCAACAGCCAAAAACTACACTGACTTTATCTTGATCTATTAGCTTAGTTGCCTTTTCTCTAAAAGTATCCCAGTTAGAAGCACCATCTTCGGTAACTGCTTCAATTTGTTTACCTAAGATACCACCAGCAGCGTTAATTTCTTTGATTGCTAATTTTTCAGCATCGACAACGCTTTTTTCACTAATAGCCATTGTGCCACTAAGGGAGTGCAAAATACCTACTTTTATTGTGCCACCAGCAGTAGCCGCAGCTGGAGATGCAACTGGACTCTCTGTAGCAGTTGGGGAATTATTCGCGCAAGCCTTCAGAAAAAGGCTGCTTCCAAAAGTTAAAGAACCGTAGAGCAAAAACTTGCGTCTGTTAAATTGTCTTCTCATATCTTTATGAATTTTCCTCTTGATGAATCAACTAACTTAATAGAAAGTTGACAATATCAAACTTTAAAGTGTGATGATAGTGCGATAGTTTACTAGAAAAAAGTTACTTCTTATACAAAATGTCTGATTTTTGTAATAAAAAAATAACTTTATAATATTAATCTTTGTTAAGACTAGTATTGTGAAATTATTGTCAGCGATGAAGAGATAGCTGGATAATAATCTCATCTTCCTTGCCAGATGCAAAATTAGCAAAGCGCTTTGCCAAAGGTGGTATAATCACCAAAGGATTGCTAAACCCAGAGAATAGATGAATGCTTTCAAATCCTGGGATAGTACCAATCAAGGGCAGGCGATCGCTACTAAATGCCACCAAGCAATGATGCCAAGTTCCTGGTAAATTCTCCAAAGCTGGTAAAACTTCACCAACACTTTTTCGCAACCATTTTTCACTCGCTTCTGAGTTTACAATGGCATGAGGATCTGCGATCGCACGGCTAATTTGACCAATGCGGAAGCTACCATCTTGAAACTGAATTGCACCCGCATCTAAAATCGGTGGTACTAACTCATTACCTGGTTCATCCCACAATTCATCAACTTGAGTAGATTCAGCTTCTAGTTGAAAACGTTGCAGATTAGCTGGCATAACTAAGGTGCGTAACTGCACATCCACAGGTGGCGTTTCAATGATTTCTGCGTGGGTAAAATACAGTTTGACGGGAATACCAGCAGATTTTAGTAGTTGGCGGCTGAGTCCACCCGCACAAATGACAACGTTAGCACTGTGGAAAGTTGCAGTAGTTGTTTTTACACCATCTTGCAGGACTTGCAATACTTGGGTAATCTGCATTTCACCCCCAGCCCGTTCAAAAGCTTGGATGTAAGCAAGTGATGTTTTTTCTGGGTGAATATGACCGTGTTTAACAGTTAAAGCACCAGATATCGCCTCTCGATTTAGCAGTGGTTCCAACTCACAAGCTTCTTCGACACCGAGTAAACGGGGTGGAATGGCAAAATGATTATATGATGCAGCTGTTGCTTCTGGGTCATTATGGGCAGAAATAGTAAGTAATAAATCTAATTCCCGAAACTGGATATCAGCGTCTAACTCTTGAGATAGGATATGGTAACGTGCGTAGGCGTAGCCAGTCGTAGACATCGCTTCTTCGCATAATAGACGAGTTAGTGGCGTATTCCCCGACCAATAAGCAAGTCCACCATAACTATAACGAGTTGCATTCTGTGGTGCTTCATATTGCTCCAACAAAAGTACAGCAAAACCTGTTTTGACTAATTCATAAGCGAGTGCAGCACCCGCAATTCCACCGCCAACCACAATCCAGTCGTAGGTTTTCATACATGAATTACGAATTACGAATTACTAAAGAGTCTAAGTAAGTGGGTCAAATTAAATATAAAACCTCACCCTGCCTCCGGCTTCCCTCTCCTTACTAAGGAGAGGGATTGAGGGTGAGGTTTGATCTTATATTTTATTACGCCTACCTACTTACCACTTGGTGTAGATCCAGATTCTCTCACTTGAATTGCTATCAAAATTCATTAATAAAATAAAGATGCAGTGATCACCGAAAAACAGTAAACCCATCATGCTAAATTACGATCCATTAGCTTGTTTACCCTCATCTGAGGAACTACCAGACTCTGATGATACCCCTGTGGATAATGAATTACAAGATTTAATTCCCGGTTTACTCAAAGCAATACTCGCAATGGCTTGGCCAGAACGCATGGATTGGTTTTTTGGCGTTGATATGGGTATTTATTATGACCCAGATTTACCGCCAATCGTGCCAGATGGATTTTTGAGTCTGGGCGTAGAGCGCTTTTATGATGAAAACCTCCGCCCCAGTTATGTGCTTTGGGAAGAGAAGAAACTACCTATATTGGCACTTGAGGTGGTGTCTCAGACATATCGCAATGAGTATTCCACCAAGAAAGCAGAGTATGCAAGATTGGGATTTTTGTATTATGTAGTTTACAACCCATTTCGTCGCCGTAAGCCACGTTTAGAAGTTTACAAATTAGTTAATAATACTTATGAATTACATGAGGATAATCCCGTTTGGTTGCCAGAAATTGGTTTAGGAATTGGCATAGAACGGGGAACTTATCTAGGCATTCCCCGCCAGTGGTTGTATTGGTATAACCAACAAGGGGAACGGTTGTTAACACCAGAAGAAAACGCAAAACTCGCTCAACAAGAAGCGCAGGAAGCACAACGACGTGCCCAATTATTAGCGGAACGGTTGCGATCGCTTGGCGTAGATCCTGATTTAATCTAAGAGGATGAATGAAAAGTATTTTTGTTAACATCAAAGCATCAGGAACCTAACCCCCCTAGCCCCCCTTCCCTACGTTCGCGTAGCGGCACGAAGTGCGG
>JAHCSU010000395.1 GCA_023522315.1 Nostoc sp. CCCryo 231-06 | reverse complement strand
TTCGATATTATTAAGAAATATATTAGTATTTTAGCACGCTAGGTACGCAAGAACCTTTTGAATCAGATTAGGCAACACTTGCTCTGCTAGATATTCCCAAGCTGATGAATCTCGAAAAAAAGCGGTGACGTTAATTAAAATAGTGTTGAAAAGATAATTAAATTCTTCTGGATCAACTTCTAGGTAGTCTAAATAGTCTTCAAAGTTTTCTATAGTCAATGACTGCATTCGCTTGCGGACTCGACGCATCAAAGTTGAGCGCTTATAGCCTGTGAAATCAAACCCCCGGCTTTGTCTGAGATAAATCAGTAGATTTTCAAATTCGGGGTCTCTTTCTGCGGAAGTCATAGGGTAGGGGGTAGAGGGTAGAATACAAAAGAGCGAAATTTTTATGCTTGTTCACGAGTATCAAAGACGCATTAATGGAGTTTATACCCTTATTAATGAGTATCAAAGACTTATTCTTGCATTCCAAAATAAATTTCCCTCCCCGAAAATGACAGAAGAGGGATATTTATGATTTATGCAAGAGGTCTTTAGTTAGTTAGATTCTCCGATGACTAAATTCACCAGGGTGCTGGAGATTTCATCGAGGGGGAGAATAAAATCTACATTGCCAGTTCTAATCGCGGCAGAGGGCATCCCGGAAAATTCGGCGGTTTTTACGTCTTGAACAATGATGATACCGCCCATTTTTTTAATTGCTTCTACTCCCATCGCGCCGTCGCTACCCGTTCCAGTTAGCACAATGGCGATCGCTCTTTCTTTGTAAGTGGCTGCAACCGATTCAAATAACAAGTCAGCCGAAGGACGTAAAAAATGTACTAATTTCGACTTTGATAAGGAAAGTGTGCCGTCATCGTTAACTAACAAGTGACTATTAGGCGGCGCAACGTAAGCCGTTCCAGGCGTGAGGCAATCTCCCTCCTCTGCCTGCTTGACAGTAATATTCGTGCGCCGACTGAGAATTTCTGCCATGAACGACCGATGTTCAGGAGAAATGTGTTGCACAATAGCGATCGCGGCTGGAAATTGTGCAGGTAGAGTCGATAGTACTTTCCCTACAGCCATCAGCCCACCTGCTGAGGCTGCGATCGCTACAATATCAAAGGCTGTATTAATCAAATGAGGTGGATGATTGTCGGCATCTTCCGCAATCTGAATCATTATTTTCTGGCTGCGAGTACCAACCAAACTTATTCGTTACATAGAGCATTAATGAATTGATAATTGCTCATCTTTCGTATAAATAAATTATATATTATTTGGTTTGAACTAACTTTCCTTTTTTTTGCCTTTATCTGTTAAATTTATCTGTTCATCTTCCTGGTCTAAAATGCGTTTTGCCTCCAAAAGCTGCTGTTTATGTTCCTCGCTAACCGTCGGGTATTGCAGATTGAGTTCTTCTAGTTTTGTGCAGATAAGATTAGCGACTACCAGGCGTGTAAACCATTTGCGATCGGCAGGAATAATATACCACGGTGCCCATTTAGTACTAGTGTTATTAAAAACCTCTTCATAAGCATTCATATAATCATCCCACAAAGCTCGTTCTCGGACATCGTTATCTGAAAACTTCCAATTTTTTTCAGGAGAGTCAATCCGTTCTAAAAAGCGTTTTTTCTGCTCTGATTTTGAGACATTGAGAAAGAATTTCAGAACGATCACACCATTATCTACTAAATATTTTTCAAAGTTATTGATTTCTTTAAAACGCTGTTTCCATATCTTTTCTCCATTAGGTAAGTGAGGAAGTTGTTGTTTCTGAAGCATTTCTGGATGGACACGAACCACTAGCACTTCTTCATAGTATGAGCGGTTGAATATGCCAATTCGTCCTCTTTCTGGCAGAGCTTTCATTGAGCGCCACAAGTAGTCATGGTCTAATTCTTCCGCACTGGGGCCCTTAAAACTAAACACCTGAAATCCTTGCGGATTCACACCAGATGTCACATGTTTAATTGTGCTATCTTTACCAGCAGCATCCATTGCTTGAAAAATAATCAACAAGGAATATCTGTTTTGAGCGTAGAGAATATTTTGATAATTTGCTAGTCGTTCAATATCTGTCTGTAATTTAATTGTAGCATCACCTTTTTCATGAAACTCAGTCTTATAAGCTGGGTCATAGTTTTTTTTCAGAGAAATCTTTGAACCTGGTGGAACAATGAAAGAATCGTGATTCATATATAAAATTTCCTAAAGGCTGCTTCTAACGAAGCATATTTTAAAGTGCTAATTTCTAAAAGTTATGATTTATTAATTAAATAATTTTGACTTAAAATTCATAACTTTTAACGAATTCTGGGAGTTAAGTCCCTCTTCATCATCGGTAAGTTTTGTGGCTCTTTCTAAATCCCCGTTATAAAACTTAATAATATAGGCATACTCCTACTCTTAAGCAAGGTAGGAGCAGCGTCTTTCTGCGATACCCTGCGCGTAGCAAGATCCCCGGAGGGGTACGTAAAGAAGCCTTTCCTGCGGAACGCTACGCGAAGCCGTAGGTTATTACGAATTACTTTAACTCAACATTTGCTATTTTGATTTCCGTGGCCTTGGCATAGGACGCATCGCTTCACGGCCCAACATAAACATCCCTGTAACACCCAAACTGACAAACCAAATATATTGATACCAGTATTGTCGAATCTCCTCACCCGTACTGAGTTCTGGACGCAAGGTGTTTAAGTACAGCAGCAGCACTAATATCATCAGCGCTCCAAAACCAACAAAGCTTAAGCCAACAGCAATTCGTGCATGTCGTAGTTCAAAATCACTAATATTGTCTAGGTCAATTTCTGCCAATTCTTTAAAAGAATCATCTGCCAAAGATGACGTTGCTTGAAATTTATTGCTCAGTTTTGGTGGCAAAATCGGCGACAATGTTGCTACGGTTGAGCGGCGTAGCAAAGCCTCAATATCTCGCAGCAATTCTAATGGCTTACGGGTAGTTGTTGGTTGAGAAAACTCTATGTTGTCTGTGGGAGTTGGGGCATTGGCTTTGCTTTCAAAATCCATAGTACGCTTTAGAAGAACCAGGATATACATAGCCTAGCGAATCAGGAGACAAATACGCCAAAATAATTATGAATTATGAATTATCAATTACTCTCGTCCATCTCTTTTAATGTAGCTAATGCCGACGGAGATAACCGACTCAGATAGCGAAATATCCAGTATTTAAAGATACTGTTTAAAATCACTGGAAATGTAGCAATAAAGAAAAATACTATGCTTCTATTGGCCGGCAGTCCTAAATGTTCTGCTAATCCTTTAAGAATAACCTCCCACCCTTCTGGTGAGTGAAATCCTACGAATATATCTGTAAATAGAATAATTAAAAAAGCCTTGGCACTATCGCTTAGTCCATAAACAATATTATCTATAAAAGCTTTCAAAATCACAATTTCTTTTTTGCTTATCATGACAATTATGCTAAAAGAAATTAGTGAGATTAAATCAGCGAATACATTACTAATAGCACTATTATTTTTTATGTGAAATTCCTTAGCTATCTCAATGGCTTTGTTTTTTATCTTTTCTTTTATTACTTCTGAAGAAATTGGTGGTGCTTGATTTAATAAATATTCAAATATCAAGCTTTGTTGATAATTATGTAATTCATGGATAGCTTCTTTTTCGATATCAGAATTGATAAAAATTTGATTTATATTGTTTTCTGTGTTTTTTTCTAATATGGGATATACTAACAATTCTTTAGATAATTGATGAGTTAAAAAGGGTACAATAATTAACGTTAGGATAAATTTTATGGCAATTCTTGTCCTACTTTGAGAAAGTCGGTAATTTCTAACAAACTCTTCTTCCGTCTGCGGTGTAAAGTTTGCTTTGATTCTATTAAGTCTTTGGACAATAGACCTCGATAATAATCTAGTTTGTTGAGATGGAGGTTTAGGTTGGATATTATTAATATTAGATGATGGCTGTTTGTTGATTTCGCTCTGGTTAATTTGTAGTGGTTGAGAAGTTGATACTGACACTTTGTTGCTAATTAGTTCATCTTTTATAGCGTACTTTTCTACAACTTCATCAATAATTTTCAGTTTTTCTAATAATACGGAATTAGAGAGATTTAAAATTTTGCGACTAAGCCGAAACTCTATAAGTCTTACTTTGATAGTAGTTAAATTTTTATTGAGGTATCCTTGCCAATAAGACATCACATTTTCAGTATAATTTACTGATTGTGAAGAAATTTTATTGCCGTCAAAATGTTCTATTTCAATGTTTGTAATTCTCTGAGCTGCTTGTTGAGCTTCTAAGAGTGCCCTTTCTGGTGTATCTAAAAACCAAAAGTTAAGCGATCGCAAATAATCTTTGAGATTTTGGCGAAGTAAATTTGCTGTTTTGACGAAGTAAATTTTCATTATATATGATTCTCTATATAATGCGTATGATAGTTATATAAACATTAAAAATCCGTAATATCTAGTTTAAAATATTATTAATCGTTACCCAACATATATTAGATAAATTTATTATTTCGAGTGTACATGTAAGTAGGTAGGCGTAATTAAACATCTATATCAAACCTCACCCTCAATCCCTCTCCTTGTTAAGGAGAGGGAAGCCGGAGGCAGGGTGAGGTTTGATATTTAATTTGACCCACTTACTTATTCGAGGATTAGGTACAGGGGAGAGGCGATTTTCTATAATTTTAAATGGACTCGGCTCGCCTTCGTCGGTAAAGACTAGTGTGACACGAATTAAAATTACACTTTACAGCTTGATATAGCAAGCTTTGTAGAGACTCAGCCTGTTAAGATTTCTTAGCCTTATTTAGAAAAATTCTCAAAAAACTAAAATAGACATATCTTGAGTTAGTTTTCAGTTAGCTTGTCTAACAAGTTAGAACTTGAGGATTTTTGATTAAGTAGTCATTGGTCATTGGTGTATACGCTATCCCTTGCGATGCCCTGAGCAAGCCGTTGGGATAAGGCAGGGGGCATGGGAGAGTAACTTTTGAATGACTAAATCCTGTCCTTTGTTAAAAACTCGCCTTATGATGGTCTGATGCTATATCGGCACAAAATAAAAGTTGGTAACAACAGTAAGCAAAAAATTTGAACCAGAATTTATTGACAATATGAAACTCAGTCTGTGCATGATTGTGAAAAATGAAGCAGCAACGCTGCCTAAATGCCTGAGCAGTGTAAGAATTGTGGTGGATGAAATGGTAGTCTTGGATACAGGCTCAATCGATCGCACTCCTAATATTGCCCAACAACTCGGAGCAAAAGTCTATCATTTTAAATGGTGTAATGACTTCAGTGCTGCCCGCAATGCAGCTCTAAAATATGTCACTGGAGATTGGATTCTGGTATTAGATGCTGATGAAACTCTGACACCAGCAATTGTACCACAGTTGAGAGAGGCGATCGCAAGAGACGAATACCTACTAATCAACCTCGTCCGCCACGAAATTGGTGCAGAACAATCTCCCTATTCTCTGGTTTCCAGGCTGTTTCGCAATCATCCAGATATTCGCTTTGACCGTCCTTATCATGCCTTAGTGGATGATAGCGTGTCAGCAATTATAACCAAAGAACCCCATTGGCAAGTAGGTTATTTACCAGGAGTGGCACTTGTACACACAGGATATCAAAAAAGTGCGATCGCTCAAAATAACAAATATGGCAAAGCAGCTACAGCAATGGAAGGGTTTCTCGCTACTCATCCCGATGATCCCTATGTTTGTAGTAAATTAGGGGCATTGTATGTGGAAACGGGGAAAATTCCCCAAGGTATGGAGTTGCTTAGACGAGGAATCATCGGTGCTGAAGAAAACTACGATATTTTATATGAACTCCATTACCATTTAGGCATTGCTTACAGTCGGTTGCAAAAATCCCCACAGGCGATTTCTCATTATCAAGCTGCGATCAAATTGCCAATTTACCCGATGCTCAAACTAGGAGCATACAACAACTTGGGTAACTTACTCAAAGCAGCAGGAGATTTCAACGGTGCGAAAACTGCTTACGCCACAACTTTGAAAATTGACCCTAATTTTGTTGTTGGACATTATAATTTGGCGATGATATTTAAAGCTTTGGGTTTATTTACAGATGCGATCGCATATTATCAAAATGCAATTGAGTTAAATCCCAACTATGCCGAAGCGTATCAAAATTTAGGGGTAGTGTTGCTCAAAGTTGGCAATCATCAAGATAGTTTAACAGCTTTTAGAAAAGCGATCGCCCTTCATGAAAGGTATAATCCCGAAGAGGCGAAGAGACTACGCCAGGGGTTGCGGGAGATGGAGTTGATGTAGATGTGCGGTGGCATTGGACAACAGAACACAAAACTTCAGGCTTTATTGTTTATGTTATTTATAAGACAATTATTTTTTCCTCAATTGTCGATAGGGGTTGCAAAAACCTTTGTTATAGCAACTTTGACTATATTTCCCACTACTGCAACCATTAATCAGCCCAGTTATACTAGCGATATAAAATTCTTGGAAATTGGTCTAACTGATGCTCCCAAAGTTACAACACTCACGGCTGAAGACCTCTTTAATCAGGGTTTGGATAAGATAAAGAAAGGAGATTTGCAAGGAGCGATCGCAGCTTTTACTCAAGCAATTCGCCTCAATCCTAAATATGCCCTAGCCTACATCAACCGAGGTGTTGCCCGCTCTGATTTGGGAGATAAAAAGGGGGCAATCGAAGATTACAATCAAGCTTTGCGGATTAATCCCAACTTTGCCCCAACCTACTACAACCGGGGTCTTGTCCGCGATGATTTGGGAGATAAAAAGGGGGCAATAGAAGATTACAACCAAGCTTTGCAGATTGATCCCAACCATGCCGAAACTTACTACAGTCGGGGAAATGCCCGCGCTGACTTGGGAGATAACAAGGCGGCAATGGAAGATTACAACGAAGCTTTGCGAATTAATCCCAACTATGCTGTAGCTTACTACAACCGGGGTGTTGTCCGCACTGAATTGGGAGATAAAAAGGGGGCAATTACTGACTTGCAGCAAGCCGCAGATATCTTTAAACAACAAGGAAAAATAGAGGATTACCAAAAAGCGTTGGAAATCATCAACCGACTTCAGAAGTAGCTACTTGAAGTTTGGAACTCGGAACTTCAGGTTTGAAAATGAACTCCACCCCTTCTGAATCGAAAAGGTGGAGTTAAAAAGTTGGAGAGTTGGTAAATTCTCCTCACAAATGACAACCAACTAAATACGCGACTTGACAAATTTATCTAATCTATCCATTCCCTTTTCAATCGTCGCCATATCTGTGGCGTAGGAAAGGCGAATGTTGTCATCAGCGCCAAAAGCAATTCCGGGAATGACTGCAACTTGATGTTTTTCTAGCAAAGCGTCACAAAATTCTAGGGATTTTAGACCAGTTTTGCTGATATCAGGAAACAGATAAAAAGCGCCATCTGGTTTTGCAGTACTCAATCCGGGAATGGCGTTGAGTCTATCTAGCATTACCTGTCGGCGTTTGGCGAAGGCTTGGCGCATTTCTTCAACACAATCTTGGGGACTTTGTAGCGCTGCGATCGCACCATATTGGGCAAAGGTACACACGTTAGATGTACTATGTCCTTGGATGGTACTCGCTGCTTTAATGATTTCCACTGGCCCCGCTAAATAACCAAGTCTCCACCCAGTCATAGAATAAGCCTTCGCAAACCCATTACTAATCAAAGTGCGGTCAAAAATTTCCTTAGAAAGAGAACCGATGCTGATATGTTCTGCACCGTCGTAGAGAATCTTTTCGTAAATCTCATCAGAGACGACAAATATATCTGCATCAACTACTACCTGGGCCAGTGCTTTGATTTCATCTGGCGTGTACACCATCCCTGTAGGATTAGATGGAGAGTTGAGGATAAATAGCTTCGTCTTCGGCGTGATTGCTTTACGGAGTTGATTGGGAGTAATTTTATAACCCGTCGTTGCATCTGTGGGCACAATCACCGTGACTCCACCGACCAAGGTCACCATTTCGGGATAACTTAACCAGTAGGGTGCAGGGATAATTACCTCATCACCTGGATCGATTAGCGCCACGATTAAGTTGTACAGAGAATGCTTACCGCCATTGGTGACGATGACATTCTCAGACTTGTAATCAAGACCATTATCAATTTTAAGCTTGTGGGCGATCGCTTCCCTTAACTTTGGTTCTCCGGCTGCTGCACCATACTTGGTTTTGCCTTCTTCCAAAGCTTTTACTGCTGCGGCTTTAATATGCGCTGGGGTATCAAAATCTGGTTCTCCAGCGCTAAAACTACAAACATCGATTCCTTCTGCCTTCAGTGCCTTAGCCTTGGCTGCGATCGCTAAGGTTAATGAAGGTGTTACCTGACTTACTCTTGCTGCCAGCTTCATTCTTACTATTTTTGGCAAATCTTTCACTTATCTAAGGATATCCCAGAATCCCTACCAAGATTTGCTTTTTCTGAATTCGTTGGGAATTGGGAACTGGAGAATTACGAATAATTACTGAGTCTTGACGCTTTACTCTTAACAATGTACTCTAAGTAGTGTTTTAAGTTTAGAAAAAACTAACTGTTTATATGCGATTCAATAAACTTTTCATCGCATCTTCTCTGTTAATTACTAGTCTTTTTATCCCTAATGCTGCCATTGCTCAAAATCGCGGTACTCCGGGTAAATTTGATTTTTATGTAGTGACACTCTCTTGGTCGCCAGATTATTGTACGACAAATGGTAGCCGTGACGCGCAGCAGTGTAGTTCTGGAAGGAAACTTGGCTTTGTACTACATGGTTTGTGGCCACAGTACCAAGCTGGTTATCCTGCTAATTGTTCCACGCAAAAATTACCGTCGGCAGTAAAGCGGCAATTTCCCAATTTGTATCCTAGTAATAAACTTTACGATCATGAATGGGAAAAACATGGAACTTGTTCAGGGAAAACGCCTGCGGAATACTTGGCATTGAGTAAAAAGTTAAAAGATGCGATCGCTATTCCCGCAGCTTATAATCGTCCTGCAAAACCCTTGCGTACCACAATTACAAACTTTAAAAATTCATTTGTAAGTGCTAATAATCAAATTACTGCTGATGGTGTAGCACCTTTTTGTTCTGGTTCAGGAAGATTTTTGCAAGAAGTCTTCTTTTGTTATTCCAAAAATGGTGAACCTGGTATTTGTAGCGCGGAGATTTTGAAGCGATCGCAAAAAAGTTGTGGTCAGCCAGATTTCTTACTGAGAAACGTTAGATGAAATGCGAATGGGGAATGGGGAATGGGGAATGGGGAAAGAATTCTTATAACTCTTGTACAGACGCGATTAATCGCGTCTCTACTCCCCACTTCCTAAGCTATCGTCACATCCGGCGACAAGTAAACATCTTGAATGGCATGAAACAGTTTTACACCTTCCTCAAAGGGACGTTGAAAGGTCTTTCGGCCAGAAATTAATCCTGAACCACCGGCCCGTTTGTTAATTACAGCCGTGCGTACTGCTTCTGCGAAGTCATTTTTACCAGTCGCGCCACCAGAATTAATCAGCCCCACACGCCCAGAGTAGCAATTTAGTACCTGGTAACGAGTTAAATCAATTGGGTGGTCAGTTGTCAATTCTGTGTAAACCCGCTCATCGGTTTTGCCGTAACTCTTACCAGTGGCTTTGGCAATTGCTCCGTAACCATTGTTATTTTCTGGTAACTTTTGTTTGATAATGTCGGCTTCAATCGTTACACCCAAATGATTCGCCTGTCCGGTGAGGTCAGCAGCAACGTGGTAATCTTTATCTTGTTTAAAAGCGTTGTTCCGCAGATAGCACCAGAGAATTGTCACCATCCCCAGTTCATGGGCGCGTTTAAAAGCTTTGCTGATTTCGTGAATTTGTCTGGTAGAATTCTCTGAACCAAAGTAAATTGTCGCACCTACGGCGGCGGCTCCTAAGTTCCAAGCTTGTTCCACATCAGCAAACAATATCTGGTCAAATTGATTGGGGAAAGTCAGCAATTCGTTGTGATTTATTTTGGCAATAAAGGGAATTTTGTGGGCATACTTGCGTGATACGATACCTAATGTTCCCAAAGTGGTAGCAACCGCATTGCAACCTGAGGCGATCGCTAGCCTGACAATATTTTCTGGGTCAAAGTAAATCGGATTGGGCGCAAAAGACGCACCTGCTGAGTGTTCAATCCCTTGGTCTACCGGTAGAATAGACAGATACCCAGTATATGCAAGACGACCAGTAGAGTAAAGTAACTGGAGATTACGTAATACTTGCGGGTTGCGATCGCTGTTAAGCCAGATGCGATCTACAAAGTCTGGCCCAGGCAAATGTAGTAAATCAGTAGGAACTTTTGCTTTGTAGGTAAGCAGGTCTTCAGCCTCTTTACCTAGCAATGACTCGATAGAATTAGCCTCTATGAGCGTTGTAGTCATAGCGTTTTCCTCAAAAATTGAGCAAATGACCTTTGCCTTTAAGATAGCATTTTTAATATTCCTAACCTGGTTATGGAGGTATTAACTATATGTAAAATACTTCTGATTAGCAGTCTGAAATTATCTGTAAAAACTTGTTTTACTCATTAAACGTGAGATTTAATTGTCAGAATTTGCATTTTTTCTCAAACAAATAACTTCTTGAGATAGATGCGAAGTGATAAGATCCCACTCAAAATCACAATTTTTCTCCAATGTAAGTTAATGGTTTTTAACAGAGTTGCTTGCTACAACTATTAACAAAGACAATTTGCTCTGAGCAACTTGTCTTTGTTAATTTAGATGGTAGCTGGATTTACGCCGTACTGTACTAGGATTAACAGGAAAGTAAAATCTATCTTCCCCCCATAGTGGTAATAATCGTTAAAAGAACAAAGACAATTCTATGAGTAAGTTTCAAATCGATATCGACTTCAGCAATATAGATTTAGCTTCCCTTGAGACAGAAGAAGATTTTCAAAGAGAGGCAAGAACATTACTACCAAAGGTACTAGTCAAACTAGGTGAAAGTATAGGTGAAAAAACGTGGGAAGAATTACAGCAAAAGCTTCAAGCATCTGGAGGTAAACTCAAATCTTCTCCAAGCGAGAAACGCAAGTTTATGCAAGAAACAGCAAGAACTTATCAACGAAATGCCAGTAAGAGAGAAAGGCAAGAATTAGAAGACTATATAGTAGAGCAATTACGCCAGCACAAGCGGTAAAGATCCACCTAAGCCTGATGTACGTGTATTCTAACTTCTATTTTTAGTACAGTGGTGCGTTAGCCTTTGGCTAACGCACCACTGTACTAACTTATAGTATTCAAAATCATTGTAGGGGCACGTAGCGACCAAAACACTAAAGGAGTTAGAAATAAATAACTCCTAACTCTTGTACAGACGCGATTGATCGCGTCTCTACTTTTTACAGCGCACAAGTCAACTCGCCGGCTTTTTGACTAAAGCGATGATTTTCCCGATAATCTACGGGACAATCTATTACTGCGGGTACATCTTGAGCGAGGGCTTCTTTGAGTGTGGGAATCAAATCTAAAGCTGATTCAACTCGGTAGCCTTTCAAACCCATACTTTCGGCATATTTGACAAAATCAGGATTACTGAAATGTACAAAAGATGAGTTTCCTTTGCCAAAGTGATTTTCTTGCTTCCACTCAATTAACCCATAGCCGCCATCATTAAAAATTATGGTGACAAAGGGTGTACCGACACGCAAGGCTGTTTCTAATTCTTGAGAATTCATCATAAAGCCGCCATCACCTGTTACAGCAACAACTTTGCGGTTGGGATAAACGAGTTTTGCTGCTAAAGCGCCAGGAATGGCAATACCCATAGCCGCGAAGCCATTAGAAATAATACAAGTATTAGGGCTATGACAATGATAATGACGGGCCATCCACATCTTATGTGCGCCAACATCAGAGATGACGATATCATCTGGACCCATCACTTGCCGTAAGTCATAAATTAACTTTTGCGGCTTAATAGGAAATCCGTCATCATGGGCGTACTGTTCATAATCAGCCCTAATCTCTGACCTTAAGCTAATGGCAAAAGGATCGGGTTTACCTTGTCGGTCTGCTAATTTTAAAATTTCATAAAGGGAATCTGAAATATCTCCCACGACTTCGGCGTTGGGAATATAACTACTATCAATTTCTGCCGGACTTACCCCAATATGCACAATGGGAATTTCACCATTAAGATTCCATTTCTTCGGGGAAAACTCAATCAAATCATAGCCGATCGCAATTACTAAATCTGTGTTATCAAAGCCACAAGTAATGTAATCTCTTTGCTGTAATCCCACTGACCACAAAGCTAATTGATGTGTATAGGGAATAATCCCTTTACCCATGAAAGTATTGGCAACAGGTATATTCAGCAAGGTGGCAAATTGCGTAACTGCATCACTTGCATGAGCGCGAATTGCCCCATTTCCGACTAAGATTAATGGGTTAACTGCTTGGCAAATTGCGGCTGCGGCTGCCCGAATGCTAGCAAAAGATGCGTATGTCTTTTCGCTATTATCCTTACGCAAAGGTTTGCCTTCGACGGGCATGGCAGCAATATTTTCTGGCAAATCGATGTGAACTGCACCAGGTTTTTCCGATTGCGATCGCTTAAATGCTTTCCGTACTACTTCTGGTGTAATACTCGGTCGCACAATCTGCTTATTCCACTTGGTAACAGGTGCAAACATTGCCACCAAATCTAAATATTGATGGGATTCAATATGCATTCTATCTGTTCCCACTTGACCGGTAATCGCCACTAAGGGCGCACCATCGAGGTTAGCATCTGCTACCCCAGTCATCAAGTTAGTTGCCCCAGGCCCAAGAGTAGAAAGACACACTCCAGCTTTTCCTGTTAAGCGTCCGTAGACATCAGCCATGAATGCTGCACCCTGTTCATGACGAGTCGTAATAAATTTAATCGAAGAATGTTTTAACGCTTCCAAAACGTGCAGGTTTTCTTCGCCGGGGAGTCCAAAAATATATCGCACTCCTTCATTTTCTAGGCACTGCACCAATAATTCTGCTGTATTCATTTTATTTCCCGACAACTCTATTAACGAATAAGACTTTTGTTCTTTGTCATTAGTCATTTGTCCTTTGTCCTTTGTCATCTGACTAATGACCAATACTTCTCTACGAGAGGCTGCGCCAACGACTGCGCTCAGTACAAGTGACTAATGACTAATCACTTCACCCACACGGTTTTAAGATTGACAAACTCATGTATACCCTGAATACTCAATTCTCTGCCATATCCAGAACGCTTGATGCCACCAAAGGGCAACCTGGGATCAGATTTGACCATACTGTTGATAAATACGGCACCGGCTTCGATTTCCTCAACCAAGCGATCGCTCTCTTGGTTGTTGGTTGTCCAAGCACTTGCACCTAAGCCAAAGGGGCTATCATTAGCGAGTTTAATGGCAGCATCGATATCTGGAACCCGGAATAACAAGGCTACCGGGCCAAAAAATTCTTCTTTGGCAATTGATGCTTCAGGTGGGATATCTATGATAATCGTTGGCGGATAAAAGTTCCCTGGACGATCTGATAAAGGATGTCCGCCGGTGAGGACTTTACCACCACTTTTTGTAGCAGCTTGCACTTGTTGATCTAAATCCTGGAGAATACCAGGTGTTGCCAGTGGCCCTAAATCGGTATCTGGTTGCATGGGATCGCCTACTTTCAGCGACTCAAATTTTTCTAAAAGTAATTTTTCAAATTTGTCTGCGATCGCATCTGCGACAATAAAACGTTTCGCTGCAATACATGATTGCCCGTTATTTAACATCCGCGCTGTAGTAGCTGTGACAACTGCTGTCTCTAAGTCAGCACTTTCTAACACAATAAACGGGTCACTTCCTCCTAATTCCAAAACTGTTTTTTTAATTTGTTTGCCGGCGGCGACGGCGAGGGATGCACCTGCTGGTTCGCTTCCGGTCAATGTAGCAGCTTTTACCCGCTCATCAGCCATCAAATCGGCGACTTTAGCAGCGCCTATTAATAGAGTTTGAAATGCACCTTCAGGAAAACCTGCCCGTCGGATAATATCTTCAATTGCCAAGGCGCACTGCGGCACATTGGAAGCATGTTTGAGTAAACCGACATTTCCCGCCATTAGCGCTGGTGCAGCAAAGCGGAACACTTGCCAGAAGGGGAAATTCCACGGCATCACCGCGAGAATCGCACCCATTGGTTGATAACGGATAAAACTCTGGCTGGCATCCGTTTTTACCGAAACATCAGCCAAAAAACCAGGGGCATGTTCGGCATAGTAGCGACAGACGACAGCGCATTTTTCGACTTCAGCGATCGCAGCTTTAAATGGTTTACCCATTTCTAGAGTCATTAATTTAGCAAATTCTGCTTTGTCTTGCTCTAAAATATCAGCAGCCTTTTGAAGAGCGTGCGATCGCGTCAAAAAACTAGTCTGACGATACTTTTCAAAAGTCTGATTAGCTAAATCGAGTTTAGCGGCAATTTCTGTATCATTGAGCGGCTCAAAGGTTTTGAGCGTTTCCCCAGTGGCGGGATTAATGGTGGCGATCGCCATTACCTGACCTCCCGTTAAAAAATAGCTTGACTGTTGGCTTCCTAGTGTTACACAGATCAATTCTGGAAGCTACCACCCAAATTTTAGTCTTTTAACCAAGAATTAGTTGTTTAATATTACAATTTCGCAATTATTTTTGAAATAAAATATACAACTAAGCTATGTATTTATCTTGATAAGTTTGTTATTAGTCATTAGTTATTCTTTCTCCCCCTGCTCCCCCTCTCCCCAATGCCTAAAGATTAATTAAATGGAGTAATAATTGTTGGCATTGGCTGCAATTTTGTCTGGTAAATCTTAACTAATCGCTCAATACCTTTGAAACGATAATCTCCCATTTCCTCAAAGTCTGAAGGCAGTGAAAGCATTTTATGAGTGGCTTCACTAATCACGCATTCACTAGGGGGACAAACTGCTTCCATGCGAGCAGCAAGATTAATCGTCGCGCCTAGCGCCGTATAATCTACCCTTTGGGAACTACCGACATCTCCCACAACAGCCTTGCCGCTATTAATCGCAATACGTAATTGAAGCGGTTCGTGCCAAAAACCGTTGGCATTAAGATGTTCGAGACGAGTGAGCATTCCCTTGGCAGCATTAACGGCGCGATCGGCGTGATCTAATTGCGGTTCTGGAGCGCCAAAAAATGCCATAATACAATCGCCAATATATTTATCTAAAGTGCCGCCGTAAGTAAACACTTCTTTAAGCATCTCTTCAAATAAATTGTTTAATAGTTGAGCGATCGCAGTTGGTGTTAACTGTTCAGAAATTGCCGTAAAGCCAACCAAATCTGCAAACACAATACTGATTTCGCTCTCGGTGGGAGCTAAACGACCACCCGGTAATCCACCTACAGAGATCAACTGCTGCACAACTGCTGGAGAATGATAGCGTTCTAGTCGGTGACGAATCATTTCTTCAGTTTTGAGTTTCTCTACCAGTAACCAACGCTGGACGCTAGAAGCCACAAGGTTTGCTAAAGCTGAAAAAAAGCTGAGTTCTTCTTCGCCTTCATTTGCCCAATGGTAAGAAGAAAGATTGGCATCGGCATACAGTACGCCCACAACTTTATTTTCATCCCATAAAGGCACTGCCATCGCGCTGCGAATGCCTTTGACCAAAATACTCTGTTCACTAGCAAACCGTTCATCCTGATGAGTATCGGCGGTTTGAATGACAACTTTTTCGTCAAATACCTTTTGACAGATACTACGACTAATCCAACTTCCATCAGAGGGGAGATGTTTTTGTTGGGAAATATTTCTAGTAGCAGCATTCACTAATTCTAATTGACCGCAACCATTAACATCAATTAATAGTCCCAAGCGTTCGATACTATCAAGGTAACGAAAAACCACTTGCTGCACTTGAAAAAAAATCTCTTCTATCGATGCTGCTGCACAGAGATTTTTAGCTATGTCCACTAAGTCTTTGAGACGGGCAATGGTTTTGTCTTTATTATTGATGTTGCCATCTTTGCTATCAGCTGCGATCCATTGCTGTTGTAATTGTTCGACATTGTGAAGGATTGTTCTTTGTTCATTAATGTCCGAAGTTCCAGGATACCCAGGTGTCGGTTGAGAAACAGGGCTTGTGAGCAGCACTACCAAGCTAACATTGCCTAGCCAAACAATATCGCCGTGATGTAACTCTTGGGGAAAGTTAACAAGATATTTATTTACTTGCGTCCCGTTTTTGCTGCCCAGATCCTCAATAGTCCACACACCGTCAGTTGTTTTAACCAAGCGGGCATGGTTGCGAGATACTCCAGCAAAAGGTAAGTACAGGTTACATTCCGGCAAACGGCCAATTGTGAATATATCTTGATCAACTGCGATCGTTGTCTCGGTATCTCCCTCTTGTAGGCGTAGCGTGAGTTCAGTCATGAGTGTGATCCATCAAAGCTAGAGGTGCAAGCAACTCTAAGGTAAGTTATACACTACAGGTTAACCTTCACCTTTTCTTTATGACACTGTTAACTGATTTCCGACAACTGCATGTGACAGATATTACATTGAAAGAGGCAATTTTGTTGGAGATTCAGTTCAGAGTGGGTTTGAATCTCGTTGTGAAGGGGAACCAGCAAATTTTCAATTTTGTGGGCTAGTACGGTAAGTTCAAACTGCGGCTGTTTACCCTCCGAAGATCCCCCCAACGCCCGATAAATTACGAGGCTAATTTCCTCCTTTACTGCCTTTTTAAGGAGGTCGCCACAGGTGGGGGGATCTTCTTATCCAAACTGCACCTGCTGCCTTTCTTGATAAAACCCTCATTAGGAGCGTATATCTGCCATTAGTATCAACTTAAACCCAAACCCAACTATATGTAGTTTTTATAATAACTTGATGATTTCTTCATATTTTTTTGACCATAATTATCTACTAGTAAATAATATTAAAGCAGCTTTGAGATCGCGTGTAATTCAAAAGTAGCTTTAAGCATCTATTATTGGTAATTAATAATTCATCCTTATACCGTTTCTTTGTGAAGCTGCGCCAAATCTCTTAATTTCTTATTTCTTGGCGTACTTGGCGCTCTTCTCTAACGAGACGCTACGCGAAGGCGGTTCGTTCTTTATTTCTTGCACCATAAGCGCATCTTCATACAGAATTGGTATTAGCACGGAAAAGTAATAAAACACTTTAGTTACTTACTCTCAACAATCATTGATGTATTGAAACTAACTTTATTGTTAGTCATAATAATAACACAAACTTTTATGAATCAACGCCCGATTTTTTCTCAAGTATTTAATTTAGTGATTGTCATTACCAGCATTTTATTAGTACTATTAGCTACACTTTATCCATTTAATTTTTCCATTCCAGACAGTTTTTCCATGCCAGAATTTTTTGCCAATTTTAACAATGCTAGTAATTTTCAAGACCAGGTAAATAATTTTTTGCTGTTTATGCCTTTAGGGTTTGGCTTCACGAAACTCTTGCAGAAAAGAAGGATAAAAACAGGAGTACAAGTTTTCATAGTTACTTTGGTGAGTGCTGGCTTATCGTTGACAGTTGAAGTCTTGCAAATATTTCTACCTTCAAGAATGCCTACTCCATCAGATATTATTAACAATAGTATTGGTGGATTTATTGGTTTTATTTGTTTTTATCTATGGAATAGTCAAAACTTTAAAAACACTGTTGCACAGATAGAAAACAGTAGAGCTAGCCGCTCAATTAAACAGATAGTAGTATTTTGTATTGGATATATATTTTTGACATTCCTGATTTCGGTGTTGTGGCAAAATACGATAAATTTGAGTAATTGGGATGCAAATTATCCCCTACTGATTGGTAACGAGCAGACGAGGGATAGACCTTGGCAAGGATATATGTCTGAAGTTTATATTGCTGATAGAGCCATCTCAACAAATGAGGTAGCACAAGGATTAGCTGATTCCAGTTACTTTAATAATCTTGGTAATTCTCTAATAGCGAATTATCAATTTAAAGGAAAATGTTGCTATAAAGAACAGACTGGACAATTGCCAGAACTATTGTGGCAAGGACAGCCTTCAGACGCTCAAGAAGGTAAAGGTGTTTTTTTGAGTTCTAGTCATTGGCTACAAACAGCTACTCCTGTCACAACTCTCAGCAAAAGAATTAGTAAAACATCTGAATTTACACTCAGCACTACCCTGGCGACTACTAACTTAGAGCAGTTTGGCCCTGCCCGCATTATTTCGATTTCTGGCACTTCCCTACGTCGGAATTTGACACTAGGACAGCAGGGAAATGACTTAGATTTTCGATTACGAACGCCGATAACTGGAGAGAATGGAGCAGATTTAAGACTGAATATACCTAATATTTTTACAGACACTAAACCTCACCATATAATCATCACTTATTCCAGAGCAACCATCAAAGTATATGTAGACAATTTACAGAATTTTTACTCTTTGAATTTATTGGAATTAATACCTAAAAATCAGAGGATTTTTTACTATGCACTAACTTTTATTCCTTTAGGGTTTTGCTTAACGATATTAACTCTTCTAGCAAAAAGAAGATTGCTCCTTTCTAATTTCTTGATTTATGGGGGAATATTAATACCTTCTCTAATATTGGAAGGTATTTTAGTAAGTGAGAGCGGAAAAAACCTTAGTCTAAAAACCCTGTTACTCGGTATGTTATTTACAGGAGGAACTATGTTAATTTTGAGAGTGCGGGCTGCTCAATTAAAAACGAGAAGTTAGCAATGTTTTATTTTCTGTCACTCTTATTTAATTAGGCGGTAATTCTAAACTAGTGTCTGCCAGTCCACTCTAGAAAAGCTTCCTGGAACTACGATCCGATCTTACTACTCATCTACTACTCAACTGAGCAGTTTTTACCCCAATTTTTAGCGATCGCAACCAGCGATCGCGCTACTCAAGTGCTACTCATCAAAATTTGCAGACAATTACTAGAGTGAATCCCCAGTGACTACTC
>JAHCSU010000394.1 GCA_023522315.1 Nostoc sp. CCCryo 231-06 | reverse complement strand
CAAACCTCCGTTCTACCATTTTTTTGTACCTAAGATTATATTTAGGACTGGTCTAGTGATTAAGCTAACTAGTTGAGTGCGAAAGCCAGGAATAACAATGTAGTAATAAATCTCTCGCACAGTTATGGTTGGAGGTAAAGTATCAAATTCATCTTTACTTAATCCTTTTGGGCATTTTTTAGGTTTAAACCAAGTTACCAACTTGTCACAGGCACCAACAATTTTGCCTTTACGCATGGATGTTGTCCGAGCTTGATGTTTACGGAAGACTGCATCACAATTAAATTTTTTAATAGCGACTATATCGGCGTAAGCGCAAAATGCTCTATCTCCTAAAAGGATATCTCCATGATTAAGAAACTGGTAGAGTTGACGAGCGAGTTTAATATCATGAGTGTTCAGAACATCGATACATAGAGCAACAGCGGCTCCTGTCGCTAAACTAAATATCACACCAATTTTCGCAATTGGGAATCCACATCCAAGCTTTTGGCTACTAGGTTGGGGATATGCTTTCTGGTTTTCGGCAGTATCAGGCATTGATACCGTAGAACCATCTATTATTTTCACATTTCGACCACACCATAAATATTCCGTTGTCACTTTTTCTTCTAAGCTTTGTCCAGTCTCACGAAAAAGTTTTTGTAATAATGCTTCTGGTAATCTAGACCGCGCTTGACAATAAGCGCTTGTATCAGTTGATGGAATTTCTACTCCAAGCCCAGCCAAATAAGCAATGACTTTACTCACTGCATTATGGCAACTTTTATCAGTATCCAAAACCTGAGATAAAAACGCCCACAGCGTTACTATTGGGTCAAACAATCGTTGATGATATTTAATTTTTATCTCCGTCAAAGCTTGCTCAATTACAGATTCTGGTAACAGTTCTTTAAATGGTAGTCCCAAACTTTGACTAAATTTTTGCTTGAGAATTTGTACTCGTAGTGTCACAGTAGTATTTATGTTGTTGACTTATTCGTATCAATGAAAGTATTTCATGAACGACTAAGCTTTTCCTATCTACCAGAAATTTTTAGACAACTTGTACATCTGATTCCACTGTCTGGAGCAAGGCACAGCGATGGCGTACCTGCCCGCTGTAGGCGATCGCCTGAACCCTCCTCCACTGTTCAATAGCTTTCAAAGCTGTAGTCCTTATTCCGTATATCTTAGAGCTTTTCTTAGTGCCATTCGACTCAGAAACTCTTGATGAAGTTATTGAATGTTTAGTAGAAAATTTTTCCATTGAAACTCAAGGAGTATGTGATCAACAAACTTTATTCGAGATTCTCATAAAAGCAGCCAGCAGTGGAGATAGCATTGAGAATACAGCTAAACTATTAAAAAATGTTCCCACAGCCAATGATATTAGATATCATCTCAATAAAATAAACAATTTTGAAGAGTTAGAGACACAAATTAATCAAGCATTGAAAAGCCGAATTCCTTTAGGATTAAAAAAAGGGTGTTTAAAAATAGCGATTGATTTAAATTTAATTTGTTACTATGGTCAACCAACTCTAGAAGAATTACCTTATATATATCGAAGCCAAGCAAAATCTGGCACTAATTCATTTTACGCCTATGCCACCTTATATGTTATTAGCAAAAATAAGCGTGTAACTCTTGCAGTTAGAGGTGTTCGGCGATTAGATACTAGTGTCGCTATAATTACTTATTTATTGGCAGAACTTGAATCCCTGAAAATAAATGTAAAAAAATTCTACCTAGATAGAGGCTTTTTTAATACTCCTGTAATTCGCTGGTTGCAAGCATTAGATATTCCATTTCTCATGCCTGCTATCAAGACGGGAAAGCAAGGAGGAATTAAGCAATTTCTCAAGGGTAAAAAAAGTTATAAAACCACCTATACAATCACCAGAGACCAAGATGATTCAGTCACATTTGATTTATGGATCATCTGCAAGTATAGAAAGGGAAAGCATAAGAAACATGGAGTCCAATACTTTGTTTATGTTGCTCACAAGATAAAAACAAATTTAGATTACATCTATCAAGATTATCGAAAAAGATTTGGCATTGAAGCTAGTTATCGACTCAAAA
The DNA here is from genome assembly GCA_023522315.1 of Nostoc sp. CCCryo 231-06. Taxonomy (GTDB): domain Bacteria; phylum Cyanobacteriota; class Cyanobacteriia; order Cyanobacteriales; family Nostocaceae; genus Nostoc. The sequence continues at coordinate 5,249 of JAHCSU010000394.1, read as the reverse complement.
ATATTTGTCGAATTAAAACTAATAATAAAAAGCCTGCTTTAAGATTATTCTTCGTTGGCATATCCTTTCTTCTAGTTAATATTTGGGTGAATATCCTTTGGCTCAGAATTAGTCGTAAAAGGAAAGGTAGTCGATTAATTTATCGCACACTTTTTACACTTAAACAGATGTTAGCCTTTTTATCTCAAGCCCTACAGCGCAAATATCAAGTAGTTCAAAGCATTTATATTCCAACAGGTTAGTACTAACAATTTCTCGATCAACTAATCATAAGTAATCATAATCTATACTATGTCTGCTGGTTAGAGAATTGTGTATCAACAAGTATCAAAAAATATAAGTATTTTAACGATCGCTCTTTCGAGAAAAACTTTTTGGTTTACTGTTAGCGGGTAAAACTCAACCATCTGTGGTGCTGATGAATCCACCGTTTTCGTCATCTCCCAATGTTAGCAATCGCAACAGTAAAGCCACACCACGACATATCAACTCGGCATTACAACGATTGTGCGACGGTGGACGCCTGGTAACAATCACCGCTAATTGGTTCTCACCAGCTAACCCAACTTGGCGAGAGACTTTTGTCAAGATGCAAGAGAAAGCGCAAGTTGTACTTTCGGTTGGAGTGACTGGGAAAGTGTACTCCAAACATGGGACGACAATGGAAACCCGAATTACGGTAATTGATAAAGTCCCGGTTAACAAGGGAGCCGACATTCCTTGCATTTCCCAGACTCTGGAACTACCTGAACTGCTGACGCTGATTGAGCAACTGCCAAACAGATCGCTTTGGCAGGGTTCTACAACTTTTGCTCCTGGTACTGCGGCTCCCGTTGTTAGATTACCAAAACGTCAGGCAATCCCACAACCAGAAAAAGTTTTAGAGCTTCCCAATGTGGTAGTTTTGGATTATGAATTAGTCGATTGGACTGGTTCAGAGGGGCTGAAAGATACACTCTATGAAACTTATCACCCACAACGCTTGATAATCAAGGATGCTTTATCCCATCCATCCCTGTTGTGCGAAAGTTCAGCCCTGGCACTCGTTTCACCTCCCGCTCCCACATACAAACCATATCTTCCTCAACATATCGTTACACAAGGGTTGTTGTCCGAAGCACAACTTGAAAGCGTGATTTACGCAGGACAGGCACACGATGAGTTTCTGTCCGGGTTCTACTTAGTAGATGATTCTCTTGATAATGTAACTGTTGCAGCGAATAATGAGGAGAACGCTGTCCGGTTTCGTCGTGGCTGGTTCTTAGGGGATGGAACTGGTGCTGGTAAAGGACGACAGTGTGCGGGTATTATATTAGACAACTGGTGTCAAGGACGCAAGAAAGCCATCTGGATTTCTAAAAGTGCCGCACTAATTGAGGATGCCCGACGTGATTGGTGCGCCTTGGGTGGTAATGAAAAGGATATTCTCGACCTCAGTAATATCAAACTTGGTGATACAATTCCTTTCACAGAAGGCATTCTATTTGCAACGTACTCAACTTTGAGATCGCAAAAAGGAGATAAAAGCCGACTCAAACAAATCATTGAGTGGGCTGGGATTGAGTTTTCAGGAGCGATCGTCTTTGATGAGTGTCATTCAATGGGTAATGCGATGGCGCAAGAGGGGAAGTTGGGCATGGTGAAAGCATCCATGCAGGGTATCGTCGGGTTACGGCTACAAAATGCACTACCTCTTGCACGGGTTATCTACGTGTCTGCAACCGGAGCGACCAAAGTCTCAAACTTATCTTATACAAATCGTCTGGGGCTTTGGCAGACTGGGGATTTCCCATTTACCTCCCGTGAAGATTTCGTGGAATCCATTGAAGTCGGCGGCATTGCGGCAATGGAGGTTGTTGCTAGGGATTTGAAAGCCTTGGGATTATATCTGGCGCGGAGTCTCAGTTTTGAAGGTGTCGAATATGATACCTTGGAAATTGACTTGACCCCTACCCAAGAAAGAATCTACGACAGTTACGCCTCGGCTTTTCAAATTATCCATAACAATTTACATCAGGCATTAGAGGCTTGTAACATTTCTGGCGCAAAGACTTACAATCGGGCGGCGAAGATGTCAGCGATGTCTCAGTTCGAGTCTCATAAACAGCGATTCTTTAACCATTTGCTCACGGGGATGAAATGCCCACAGTTAATTAAGGCGATTGAGCAGGATCTAGCCCAAGGAAATGCTGTTGTTATCCAGATAGTTTCTACCAATGAAGAATTACTCAAGCGGCGACTCAATGAAGTTGCATCTGAGGAGTGGAAGGATCTCAATCTTGATTTAACTCCACGAGAATATTTGATGGACTACCTAATGAGTGCATTCCCTGTTCATTTGCATGAAATTCACTCAGGAGAAGATGGGGAAGAACGCTCTCTTCCTGCCTTTGATGCTGATGGCTCTCCAATCGTTTCAAGTGTTGCTGTAGCTTTGCGTTCGGCGCTGGTTGAGAGATTGGCAAGTCTCGATCCTATCCCCGGAGCTTTAGAACAATTACTCTGGCACTTCGGTCACAAACAAGTAGCTGAAGTTACAGGACGAAGCAAAAGGGTACTGAAAGACGAAGTTGGACGGTTGTTTGTTGATTCACGAGGTTCTGGCGCAAATATTGCTGAAACCACCGCATTTATGTCTGACCAGAAACAAATCCTCATCTTCAGTGATGCTGGTGGCACTGGTCGCAGTTATCACGCTGACTTAAATGCAGTCAATCGAAGACGGCGATCGCACTACTTGCTTGAAGCCGGTTGGAGAGCAGATAACGCAATCCAAGGTTTAGGACGCTCACACCGTACCAACCAAGCTTCTGCACCAATATTCCGACCTGTAACTACCAATGTGCGCGGTGAACGTAGATTTATCTCAACCATTGCTAGACGGCTGGATAGTCTCGGCGCACTCACACGGGGGCAAAGACAAACTGGTGGCAATGGCATATTTGATACCAAGGACAATCTAGAGTCGAACTATGCTGAATATGCGTTGTATGAATTGTTTAAGCAGATTTTCCAGGGTCGGTTTGCTCAAGTTCCTTTGGGGACTTTTGAGCAAATGACGGGATTATCGCTGACCTCCCATGAAGGCGGCATGAAAATCGACCTCCCACCACTGCAACAATTCCTCAATCGATTACTGGCTTTGAAAATTGTCATGCAGAATCTCATTTTCGAGCGGTTTGAATTGCTATTAAGTCAACAAATTGAAACAGCAAGAGCCGCAGGGGTGTTTGAGGTTGGTGTGGAAACTCTCCGGGCTGAAAGATTCTCTGTTGAAAGCATTGACCCAGTTTATACACACCCTGGCACTGGTAGCGTAACCAACTATCTCAAGATAGAACGTACCCAGAAGAACAACATTCAAACTGCTGCTGAAGCGGTTGAGTTTGCTACACATCACCAGGGACGGCTGATGATCAACTCTAAGTATGGTTATGCCGCAGTATCTATTCCCACTCACAGTTTATTTGATGCCGACGGTGGAGTAATACCACGGGTTTTACTCGTTCGCCCACAGAAGCAAACTCGTATCCCCCTTGACAAACTGGACGATTCTACTTGGAAAGAGGTTTCGACTGATGAGTTTGTCGCCGTGTGGTCGAAGGAAGTAGATCAGCTACCCAAGTTTACCACTGACCACATTCACTTGGTAACAGGAATACTTCTACCAATTTGGAAGGTACTGCCACAGCAGAACAGTCGAGTATTTCGATTGCAATTAAGTAATGGAGAGAAAGTACTAGGTCGTGTAGTGAATGCGGAGAATATTCGTGCTGTTGCTGAACAATTGGGATTGAGGAATAAGCTTCTAAGTCCAGAAGAATTAGTTTCTTTAGTACTTAACGAACGTTATTCAGAACAGTTACCTGGAGGTGTAACGTTGCGAAGTTCATTAGTTGCAAGTGAGCGGCGGATTGAATTGGTCAATGCCCTGTCACTGGCTGATAGATTTGTGGCTGTTGGATGTTTCACTGAAGTAATTCAATGGCGCAAACGGGTGTTTATTCCAGCTAACTCTAAAGCGGCATCAATCCTAGCTGCTGTGATTGATATTCTTGGTTAATTGTGCAAAGCGATGTGGTTTTACCCGTCGCTTTGTTTTTTCTCTTTCTTATCACGCCAAATGTTATCTTTGTAGTTCCGCGTCTTGTCCAATAGATTTGGCTAAAATTTTATCAATTTGAGTATTAACGTCCTCAAAAGTTTGCAATATCTGCGGCGTAACTTTATTAGTCTGCACCTTGCCAGATTCTAGATTTAAAATTACCTCTCCATTTTTTTGGGAGATCGTTAAATCTCTCTGCTGGGCATTAAAGGTTATATCATAGATTTTTCCTTGAACTTGGGTGAAACCATCTTCCATAACTACTCCCTTAAGCATCCCAACTCTCTGAGCAATTTGAGTGAGGCGACTGATTCCTTCAAACTCACATGTATCTTTATTCATTACTGTCAAGGCTTCGGTTGATAATTGCTCACCAGACTTAAACTGATTAGCCACTTGCACAATTCGTTTTTTATAGTCCTCAGACTTACCAAGTTTGTCGGCGGCATTGTACCAGTCTCTCAAGTTGTCAATAGTAACTGATTGAGTTTGGACTGTTTCGTTGGGTGATGTTCTGTTTTGTGGTTCAGGAAAGGGGACTATAAAACCCTCAACATAATCCCCCAACGGCTCTAGATGCAGCCCCCACACCTGCTGTTTTTCGGTGAATAATTCTGGTAATGCTTTGGGTGAGTGCTTTTCCATGTCACCCCATTGCTGTTGATAAACGGGGTCAGCAATCATAGAGGGTGTGATTTGATACTGCTTACCGACTCGAAAGGCGACTTGCTTATCAATACCTGTCGCCAGAGCAATATCGCCTTCCTTAAACCCATACTGTTTGTATGGCTGATAAGCTCTGGTGGTGTGAGTCCGACCATATCCTCTCATGGCATCAATACAAGTGTTTACTGGTATTGGATTGGTGTCACCATGCATCATTAAAGGGTAGTTCATGGGAATCGGTTTACCTTTGATGCCTGAAGGGGCGACATTTTGAATATCTTGGGGTGGAGTGGAATGTCGGCTTTGTTGAGGCGGGGATTGTGCTGGTTGAGATGGAGGTTTCAAAAATTGCGGTCGCGTTGCAAGAGAAAAAACTTTTTGTTGATACTCGGTACTAGATTCAATCACAGCCCCAAATTTCTTGGTTCTTCAGTACTTGTTATGCCAAATTATTAGCAATAACTACCAAATGATGTTA
>JAHCSU010000393.1 GCA_023522315.1 Nostoc sp. CCCryo 231-06 | reverse complement strand
AGTAACGAAAGCCCCTTTGACTTTGCTATTAGTGCTAAAGTTAACGCTCCCGAAATTCAGGTTTTCAATGGCACAGTTGACATTGTAGATGGCAGTACTAATGCTATTGACTTTGGCGAAGCCGCCTTCGGCAGCTACGTAACTAAAACTTTCACCATTAAAAATACGGGTAAAGCTGCACTCAATCTGAGTAATCTCGAACTCCCCGACGGCTTTAGTTTAGTAGGAACTCTTCCAGCTAGCTTGGCTATCAATAATTGGACGAATATAAGGGTGGCACTCGATACGAAAACACCTGGAAGCTATGCTGGTAGATTCAATTTGATCAACAACGATCCTGACGAAAACCCCTTTGACTTTGCCATTAGCGGTAAAGTAAAGCCCGCTCCTACCCCCGAAATTCAAGTTCTTAATGGCACAGTTGACATTGCAGATGGCAGCACCACTCCCATTAACTTTGGCAACGTCGCTTTCGGCAGTACCGTAACCAAAACTTTCACCATCAAGAACATCGGTACAGCTACGCTCAACCTGAGTAATCTCAAACTTCCTGACGGCTTTAGTTTGGTAGGAGCTTTTCCATATACTGTGGCTGCCAACGATTCAAGAAGTATAACCGTGGCACTCAATACAAATACACCTACACCTGGAACATATTCTGGCAGCTTCAGTTTGACCAACAACGATAGTGATGAAAGCCCCTTTGACTTTGCTATCAGTGGCACAGTTAAACCCCCTCTTGCTAGCGAAATTTATCTTCTCAATGGCACTGAAAATTCTGAGTACTTAAAAGGCAATGCCCCATCTAACAAGATTTATGGGTTTGGGGGTGCAGACACTATCATAGGTAATCTAGGAAATGACCAACTTTTTGGAG
>JAHCSU010000392.1 GCA_023522315.1 Nostoc sp. CCCryo 231-06 | reverse complement strand
CCCCATTCCCCATTCCCCATTCCCCATTCCCCATTCCCCATTCCCCATTCCCCATGCCCCATGCCCCATGCCCCATTCCCTAATTTGTTTTTGTCCCCAACAATTCCTCTATCGCTTGTAACTCAAGAGGGGTATGTGATGGCGGAGTCTGACGGGCATCGGTAATCAGCCAGTCTAAAGCAGCCGCTTGAACATCTATTGCAGCGCCAGTTTTATCCACGCAATAACGTCCAAACACCAGCTTATCGACTAAACGGACTCCTGGCCCCAGGCGCGACCATTCAAAAATCACGCTGTTGTCCACTGTTGCGCCACTACATATCCAACAATTAGGGCCAATCATCGCTGGGCCGACAATTTTAGCTCCGTCTTCTATTCTCGTCATACCGCCAATGTAAACTGGGCCTGTGATATCCACTTTGTCCCAATTTACGGCGACATTTAAGCCAGTGTAAATGCCAGGAGCAACTTCATGACCAGGAATTTGGACATTCTTGATTTCACCTAGCAGTACACCGCGAATCGCCCGCCAGTAATCTGGTACTTTACCAATATCTACCCATTCAAAGTCCATAGGGATGGCGTAGAAAGGGGCTTTAATTTCCACCAATTTGGGAAATAATTGGCCACCAATGTCGTACTCGACATTAGAGGGGATATAGTTAAACACCTCTGGCTCAAAGATGTAAATACCTGTGTTGATGTTGGTGCTGAGGGCTTCTTCAGTTGAAGGTTTTTCTTGGAAAGCTTTAACACGCCCCTCTTCGTCAGTTACAACTACACCGTAGCTAGAAACTTCTTCCTTGGGGACAGATTTTGTAATAATAGTAGCGATCGCGCCTTTAGCTCTATGCCATTTAACCGCCGCAGTTAAATCCAAATCAATCAAAGCATCACCGCACAACACCACAAAGGTATCATCAAAAAACGGTGAGAAGTCTTGGATGCGGCGCATCCCTCCAGCCGAACCTATTGCTTCGCCTTCGAGTTTACCGTCGTCATCAATTTTCCCTTCAAAGGAATAGGCAATTTGCACCCCAAACCTTTGACCATCACGAAAATAGTTTTCTATTTCCTGTGCCAAATGACTAACGTTGACCATAATTTGGTCAAATCCATGTTGCCGTAACAGTTCCAGCAAGAACTCCATCACTGGCTTTTGCAGGATGGGAATCATTGGTTTGGGAATTGTATAGGTAATCGGACGCACGCGAGTACCCTTGCCAGCCGCGAGAATCATCGCTTTCATAAAAATTTATTCCTTAACCACAAGCCAGTTTACTTTCATCGAGTGATACTTAATCATCAGTTTTTATTTCTGCTCTAAGTTATCCCTTAAACAGGGATAACAGGAATTTAGTGGTTATTACAACCATAGGTATACTTAGATGACAAGCGATCGCTTATCTTTTCAATTTACTCGGATTTTGGGACTGAATCAAAAATCTGTAAATTATCTGTAAGGCTACTTATCGCTTTCTTAGTTCATCGACTCCTCAAAAGGTTTGCCAATCTTAGCTGATGTAAGTAGCCGAACTTTAATCTCATGATAAAACTCCTCTTGAAATAGCTCTACTTTCGATTGAGCCGAGAGTAACAGTAGCGCCCAGAAAACGCTAACTAGGTTACTGTGTTTAGAATCATGTCCAGACCCATTTTGGTTGAGATGCTTTGTCTGAGTCCACAACTCTACAAGTTGTTCTAAATTCAACCAATTTTGTTCTAAATTTAGCTCCCTTGCCGACACATTCAACACCTGCTCCAGTTCCCTAGCTACTTCCGTCAGATTTTCCTGGTGAGCTAACTCCAGCGCCTCCCGCATACTTTGGACGCTAGGCAACCGTCTGGGACGGATAGGTTTGCTGACTTTTTCTACCTGTTTTAGCTGGTTCGCCATAATCTGCAATTGCTTGATTAACTCTTGCAGAGTCACCCGGCGCTTTGCTGGCGGCATTGCCGATGCACGACGACGCAATTGCCGTTCTAATGGTAGACGATGACCCTGATGTGATATTCCATCTTCATCTTCCAATAGGGCATCATCTAGTACACCATCCTGGATATCTCTTACTGTTGACAATTGCATTAAGGTATTGGCTTTGAATAATACCAGCATTGATGCTGACAAAAAAGCCTGTCCAGATTGAGACAAGTCCGCTTCATAACCTCTTCCTATTGCCTCCGGTGCCATCAGTTCTAAGTAACGGTCAATCACCTCAATCACTTGGACATCCCAAGGGTCAATTTCTCCCTGTTCAGCTTGGTAAATCAGGAGTGTGATTGTTTCTAATAGCTCGGAAGCTTCCATTAACGGGTTCTAAGTTAATTAATCAGAATCAAAAGACCGTAAATTCAACAGTAAACTCATTGACTATTGGCAAAGCGTGTACTTTATGAATTCCCTTGCACTTCTTTTATTCAGGAATTGCCTGTTGGCAGTATCCCCTGAAATTTGTAATCAATCACCATTGTGAATTGTGAGATCAGATTGTGCAACTTTTGAGCTTGGGCATTGGGCAATTCAATTTTGGATTTTGGATTTTGGATTTTAAATTTTGGATTAAATTTCAATCTAAAATCCAAAATCTAAAATCTAAAATTCTTGCTCCCCCTGCCTCCCCTGCCGACTTAATCAGGCGGTGGGTCATGAGCAATAGTGACAGTTGATACAAAGTCACTTGGCTTGCGGCTCTTGATCGCATCGAAAGTGCCTTTAATAGTACCAGCAATGGGAACAGCAACAAGCGTCCCTAACAACCCAGCAATCTCAAATCCCATCAAAATAGCTACGAAAATCCAGATGGGATTAAGCCCAATAAAGTTGCCGAGTAACCTGGGAGCTAACAAGTTATCTTTAAGCTGCTGCATGAGAATTGCCGCTATGGCAACTTGAACTGCTAACCACCAATTTTGCAGCAGCACTAAAATCGTCACTAGACCAATGCCGAGAGATGCCCCGATAAAGGGAATAAGTTCCGAGATACCGATTAATATGGCAAACAACAGGGCAAAGGGCACCTTCATCACTAAGAAAATTGGCGTCAGGGTTAGCACCATGAACAGTCCTAGCAATAACTGGCTGAGGAAAAAGTTCTGAAAATTTAGGCGCAAGGATGCGGTAAGGGGATCTGCAATATTAGAGGGCAAAAGATTGACCAGACCATACCAGACGCGATCGCCATATAAAAGCATATAAAATGCAAGCACAATGACTAACACAACGTCAAGTAATCCTGAAAGCAGTGTTCCAGCAAATCCCACTGCACCAGAAGCTAGCTGTTGTACCAGATTCTGAATGTTGGCATTGATTTGACTGCTCACAACCCTCAAATCAATTGGCAAACGTCGTTGTTTTGCCAGCATTTCAAACTGCTCTAAGTTTGCTTGACTGGCGCCTAACCAATCAGGGATATTATTTAACAGTTGGATTGTTTGGTCAATGATCAACGGCACTAAGGTGACACCCAGAATCCCAAACAGGGTTAACGTTGCAAGTAAAACTATGATTACCGCCTGAGTGCGCGTAATTTGATCACGTTCAAAGAACTTAACCGGGTAATTTAGTAGAAAAGCCAGAATGGCTGCAATGATCAAGACGGTAATGGGATGCTGGAAATAGCGAAAAAGTACGGACAGCAGCCAGACATTGAGAGCGATAATCGGGCCGCTTAGACCATAAATTAACAAGCGTTGAAAGGAGGCCGAACGGCGCATCTGATGCAACCTATTTTAGATATATCTTGAGAGAATTTGTAGAATTCTTGATGATGCTGATCATCATCATAGATATTTTTAATAAAGACATGTATGATAAAACTTCCAACAAAATATAGTCTAACATAGTCAGATGTAGTCTATTTTTGTGAAAATGAAGTTGTCTGATTATGCCAAAACGGTAGGAATTTCTTACCTAACAGCCTGGAGACATTACAAAGCAGGTAAAATACCACACCCAACAAAGCAGCTTCCAAGTGGCACAGTAATTGTTGATTACAATCCCAAAGCCAGTGCAGGAGGAAAAAATAGAGTTGCGATTTATGCCAGAGTTTCAAGCGCTGAAAACAAGGATAATCTGGATAGGCAGGCAGATAGATTGGTTGGCTATGCTTGTGCAAAAGGATATCAAACTGTTTATGTCGTAAAGGAGGTAGGTAGTGGATTAAACGACAATCGCAAAAAGCTAGAAAAGCTTTTACTCAAAGATAACTACGATATTTTACTAGTAGAACACAAAGACAGGCTAGGCAGATTTGGTACACATTACATAGATATTTTACTTAAAAGATTGAACATAAGTTTAGAAATAGTTAACTTAGCTGACAATGGCCGTGATGAGTTGATGCAAGACTTGGTTGCCATAATTACTAGCTTTTCAGCGCGTTTGTATGGTCAACGCAGAGCAAAACGAAAAAAAGAGTTGATAGTTGAAACCTTAAAATCCCCTCTTAACTAAAGTTATTTTATAGTCAAACATATCTAAATCTATCTTCTGTGATATATTAATGATATTGAAATAATAATTTTCATGCGTCAAGTAGAAAAGCACGTCATCAAGAGTAATCATGAATGGTTTGATTATTGCGATGGAATAACTACAATTTCCCGGCAGCTTTATAACACGGCTCAATTTACGCAACGTCAAGGATTTTTCTATGGTTGGAGTACACAATCACTAGCTTTATTAGACATTTTATTTAAGCAAAATGAATTTTACAAGGCACTGCCAGCCAAAGTCTCTCAACTTGTTTTGAAACAGAATGCAGATGCTTGGATTGCCTACTACGCGGCATTAAAAGCGTACAAGGTTGAGCCAAGCAAGTTCACTGGAAAGCCCAAACCACCCAGTTATGTTGATGAAAAAAATCTAGTTAAATTCAATAACCAAGCAGTTGGTAAGAAAGAATTTAACAAGGGTTGGGTTGTACCATCAATGTCACCGATTAAGATTCCAGCCAAGCCTGGGTTAGAGTTTGAGGACTTGTGCGAAGTCAGAATCATCCCAGGCGCTGGCTGTTTTGTCGTTGAAATAGTTTATGAAATAAAAGAGCATTCCGAATTCTTTTGTAGCCTAAACCCTCAGCTTAGTGCAGCCATAGATATTGGACTAGATAACCTAGCAACGATTGTCTTTAACGATCCTACGATTCAACCCATTGCCATAAACGGTAAGCCATTAAAATCAGCTAACCAATTTTACAACAAACAAGTTGCTAAGTTTAGAGCATTCTTGCCCAATGGTAAAGGCAAGTCAAGACGCATTGCAAATATAGTTCGCAACCGCAATCATTTTGTAGATTCATACTTGCATCAATCCACGAAAATGATTGTGGATGAATTCTTGCGTCTGGGCGTAACTCACGTATCTATAGGTAAAAATGAACAATGGAAAACTCATCTTGATTTAGGTAAACGTACAAACCAGAATTTTACTCAAATACCACACGCGAAATTTATTAAGATGCTGACTTACAAATTAGAGAAAGTTGGCATCACCGTTAAGCTGTCAGAAGAATCCTACACCAGTCGTGCTTCTGCCTTAGATTGGGACATCATCCCAACTTATCAGCCTAACAATAAAATAAAGCACGTATTCTCAGGAAGACGTGTAAAACGTGCGTGGTACGTGAGTAAAGATGGTTTGAAGATTCATGCCGACGTAAACGGTGCGTTCAATATCGGCAGAAAAAGTAATCCTGAAGGGTTTGATTGTCTCAAGTCTATTCTAAGGGATAGGGGATGTCTGGTAGTACATCCAAGGCGAATAACTCCATTATTCAAGCGCGTCTGTGCTAAAAATGGAGTTGCTTAAATCTAAATTTTAATGGTCTGACTATGTTTGACTATGAAATTTGGAACTATAAGCGTATCTGATAGCAAGGAAGTAAATCAAAATGGACAAAACCGTAGCTGACCTTCGCAAAGACTACACCTTGGAAGGTTTGAGCGAACTTGAAGTAGACCTCAATCCGTTTATCCAATTTAAGAAATGGTTCGATCAGGCACTAGCAGCGCAACTCCCAGAACCTAATGCCATGACCATTGCCACTACCACACCAGACGGTAAGCCCTCAGCCAGAATGGTCTTACTCAAGGATTTTGATGAACGGGGCTTTGCCTTCTTTACCAACTACAACAGTCACAAAGGACAAGAACTGGCAGAAAATCCTCAGGGGGCTTTAGTCTTCTGGTGGGCAGAACTGGAACGTCAAGTGCGGATTTCGGGGTATGTAGAGAAAGTTTCTGAAACTGAGTCCGACCAGTATTTTCACAGTCGCCCTGCCAACAGCCGCCTGGGTGCGTGGATATCTAATCAAAGCGAAGTGATAGAAAGCCGAGAAGTCCTGGAGCGACGTTTGCAGGAATTTAAGAGCAAATATGAAAATGAGGAGATTCCCCGACCACCTCATTGGGGAGGCTTACGAGTGATCCCCACAGAAATTGAGTTTTGGCAAGGCCGACCCAGTCGTCTGCACGATCGCTTGCTCTATAGCCGTTTAGATAATCACACTTGGAAAATAGAGCGGTTGTCACCGTGAAGAAGAGGCAGGGGAGAAATCAATTCAAAATTCAAAATTTAAAATTCAAAATTAAAGAATTTTTGCCTGCTCTTTACCCAATGCCCAATGCCCAATGCCCAATGCCCCGCGTCACATTACCAATGAGTGATCAAATCTTTAATTGCTGCCCGTGCTTCTGATAGAGATTGGGTACGGGCATCTCCCTCATTCAGGCTATTAGCGTTAATAAATTGAATGTCTGTAATTCCAATAAAGCCGAAAATCGTCCGCAGGTAGGGTTCTTGGAAGTCGTAGGGAGCGGCAGGAGATGTCGGACTAAAGTCAGCGCCGCGTGCTGTAATGATAACTGCCTTTTTACCCTCGACTAACCCTCTAAAACCGCCTTGAGCATCTATAGCAAAAGTCCGGTTAGCGCGAACGATTTGGTCGATGTAAGCCTTAAATGTGGAAGGTATATTGAAGTTATACATTGGCACTCCAAAGACGTAGCGATCGGCTGCCAACAACTCATCAATCAGTTCGTCAGAAATCCTAAGTGCCTCAGTTAATTCTGGGGTATGGGTTTCTGGTGGTGAAAATGCCGCCGCAATCCAAGCTTCATTAACGTGAGGAACTGGGTGACGCCCTATATCTCGATAGGCGATCGCATCTTCAGGATGTGCAGCTTTCCAACTACTGACGAATTCCTTAGATAGTTCTCTTGAGTGCGATCGCTCACCACGGGGGCTGGAATCAATATGTAGAATCTTTACCACCAAATATCTCCTGATTAGCTAAGTATTTTTAGGGTCATTGTTCAAAAATATTGTAACTATAAGCTTTAAGATAATTCCATCCATGCCGAAAGTTCTTCCATCTCAAACAGAGGAAGTTTTTGAATACCAGCTTTTTCAAGGCTGTTGTCTTGTCTAATTCCGCGCCAGATTACGCAAATTACGAAGTCCGCGATCGCTCCCGCATTCGGTAAATCAGAAATAAGAACCCCACCCCACCAAAGCTACGCTTTGTCTCCCTGCCCCTAATCCCCAGAGGGGGCCCCGAGTTCCCCGCAAGCGAGGAGGGGATTAAGGCTGGAGTGTTTAAGACTTTTGCAAGAGGTGTATTGAACAGATGAATAGTCTACTGTTGCTGGATAGTTGGTGCTTTGGGAGGAAACTGAATTCTGGGATCTGGCATGAAATTGTATCTCAAGTACAACCCTCCCCAGACAAACAGGATAATTAACAAGGCACCAATACCAAGGGGACTGGGAAGCCAGAAAACAGTTTCTATGTGGTTTAGCTCACCAGGTTGAAGTTTCCACACTAATCGATTGCCATTTTTTTCTGGCTCTATCGCAGTTTCAGTTAGTTGAATATTTTTGGCTCCCCAAGGAGTCTTCAAGCTAAATTCCAAGTCGAGAATTGAACCAGCATTAGCCAAGACGTTACCTTTGCTAGCAATTAGAGATAGCGATCGCAAATCCAAATCATAAATTAACCGATTTCTGACTAAAAGTAAAAAATTGTTCTGCTCCAAAAGTACATTTGATTCAATTTTCGGCAGTTCTGAGTCAGATTGGTTCCCCACTGACTCAGAGGGTTGATTCGCACGGGAGTTAAAAAATTCGTTGAACTTCTCTTGCAATTCCCTACCACTGCTAAAAGGAATTGTGACAATGATTTCTTCTTGGGAAACTCGCTGTGCTTTACCCTCAAGTTGACGGGCGCGGCGTTCTATGCTATTTAACCATTCGTACACAGAATCGCCACTAAAACTAGTTAGCCGCTCTCCCAACTTAATATGCTGTACTAGTTCGCCACTATTTGAGTTGTCAAAGTTAAGCCCTACATCGTACTTAACACAGCCAGTCAGTAGCAGGGATGTTAACACCACTAACCACAGAATCGGATTTTGCATGGGAAAGACGCGGTTCATTCGATTTCGACCATTCAGCGTCAACACAAAACTAAATGGTCTGATTAACCACAAGAAAATCTTTCCGAAAATTGAAGAAGTTAAAACCATAAATCTCCCCAAAAGTCAACATAGTATCAGCCAGGGGTTCCTGAAAAATTCAACCAAACCAAATACGAGATGGTTAAACCAATGGCAATTAGCGCCACCCAGATAAAGCGATTATCTCTGGTATTGACCTGACTGAGGTCAACGAATTCTGGCTCCGTAGGTTTAGGCTTCTGCTGCACAGAAGATTTAGTAGACTTAGCAGCAATAGAAATTTTGAGTTCATTATCGGCTAATGCGCCCAAGTCTGGGATTTCGGTCATCCACTCGCTGGGTCTTTTCAGCTTTGGTGCTTTTAAGATGTAAAGCATCCGCCGCGCTTGTTTGCTAATTTCAAAATGGGCATGGCGTTTAAGTCTTTCGCAAAGAGCGATCGCATCATCGGTGCGTCCAACGGCTTCATAAGCTGTCACCAGATAGATTTCTACTTCCCCCCCAAGGCGAGAATTACGAGCTAACAGGGCGCTGGCCTTTTCTAAATTTTCTACGGCTTCGCGGTATTGCCCATTTTTAAAGGCAAGTTTTCCAGTCTGGTAGCGGGTTTTAGCAATTTCTAAACTTTCTGCACTCACGTCTTCTATAAAAAATCAGCACTGTTTTAATTTTGCCAATGCCAGCAATTTTTTTGGAATCTTTTCAAAAGCTGGCAATCTGAAAGTGGATAAACTTCTAGAATTTTAATAGGTAGCTGCGACTATTTTCTGATTAAAAATTCTGGTTTGAACCTCGCATGACTAAAAGTCACGCGATTCCTGCTTCAACGATCTCCGCCTGGATTACTCCAGGACTTACAAGTTCTCCACAGGCGTTTAGAGCCTCCGGGATACCCACGGCGGACATTAATCTTAACCCTTCACTTAAAATATTTAATGCTGCGTTTTTGTCTCTTAAGTTGTGAGTATCACAACTAGGACAAATCCATTCACGCAACTTTAAATCTTTGACTAGAGGGTTTACAAAACCACAAGAGTTACAAGTCTGAGATGATGGATAAAATGTCCCAACTTTCTGCACAATTCGGTCATGCCACAAAGCTTTGTATTCAAGCATAGTGGTGAATTTAGACCAGCTAGCGTCTGAAATACTCAGAGCTAGTTTATGGTTTTTAACCATACAAGCAACTCGTAAATCTTCAATACAGATAATGCTGTTTTCCTTGATTAGACGAGTTGACAGCTTGTGCAAAAAGTCATCTCTTAAATTAGTAATACGTTCGTAGGTTTGAGCCAGCTTGATTTTCGCTTTGACTCTATTATTACTACCTTTGCTACTGCGAGAGAGTTTTTTATTTGCTTTGCGTAACTTCCTTACTTGAAGTCGATAATATTTAGGATTCTCTACAACTTCACCATCGCTAGTGACAAGATAAGCTTTAATTCCCAAATCCAATCCAATATTTTGCGTGACTTGAGGGTATTTTTCTAACTCTGTCTCACATAAAATACTAGCAATATACTTTCCCGAAGAAGTCCGAGTAACAGTAACGTTTACAAGCTTTCCGGTAATATCTTGTGATTTGTGAAACTTTATCCATCCTAACTTCGGAAGCTTTAAACGATTCTCTATTACCTGGATGTTACCATTGGTAAGGTTGGTTTTGTAAGATTGTTTGCAGCCATACTTCTTTTTGAACTTAGGGAAGCCTACACCTTTCTTATTTTTAGACTTTTTCAAGTCACTAAAAAAGTTTTTGTACGCTGTCTCTAAATTTTTAAGTGAGTTTTGCAAGGCAAACTTATCTACTTCTTTCAACCATTCAATCTCCTTTTTGAGTAGAGTCAAATGTTGACTACAAGCGTTATAATTTAACGTTTTTTGCTCAGTCGTGTATAACTCTTGTCTCAATGCTAAAAAGCGGTTATAAATAAACCTAGCGCAACCAATTGTCTTGTTAATTAAGACTTGTTGGTTGTGATTAGGAATAAGTGCAACTTTAAACGCTTTTTGCATTTCTGCTTTAATATTTCGCTATAATGATTTTACCATAATACGGAAGCATCTAATATAGAAATATGGAGCGCCTAACTATGATGTGAAGTCACGAGTGTGCGGCTTGCGGAAATCAAATGCAGGTGAGCAAAATATGTTGAAAATCAAGCATTCGCAACTAAATTGGCTCGAAGCCGCCATGACTTTAGCAGTAATGGGTCTAAGCATTGCTCCAGCTTCTGCCCAGCGTGTGATCGTGATTGATGGCGCTTATGGAGTCCGGCGATCATCGCCTGCTGTTGGTTCTTTTATTTATGGTAGTCCGATTCCCACACCTATGCCTGTAGACCCAGCAACGGGACTAATGCCACAACGCAATAATTACCCCGATTATTACTATCCCCAGCTAAGACAGAACGTGAGAAATTCCACCCTGATTAATCCAACTTTGATTAATCCGGCAATTCGAGACTCAACCTTAGTTAATCCGGTGATTATAGATAACTCATGGCATCGTAGACCATTTAGCGGCGATCGCGGGCGATCGCGTGTTTTCATTTATCCCCGGTAAAGAGAGATGAGGGAGATGAGGGAGAGCTTTTTAGTCCAAACTCTAAACTCCAAACTTCAAGAAGTAAACTGCGAACCGAGAATCATCGTCCCAATTCCAACATCAGTAAAGATTTCTAGTAATAGGGCGTGAGGAATGCGACCATCGATGATGTGCGCTGCACGGACTCCTTGAGCAAGCGATCGCACACAACAACTAACTTTGGGAATCATCCCACCACTGACTACACCATTGGCAATCAACTCGCGGGCTTCACGAATATCTACTTTTGGAATCAAAGTAGATTGGTCTTTGTAATCTTTTAAAATTCCACTGGTGTCAGTCAGTAAAATTAACTTTTCTGCTCCTAGTGCAGCAGCTATTTCCCCAGCTACAGTATCGGCGTTAATGTTATAAGCTTGCCCTGTCTCATCTGCGGCGACGCTGGACACTACCGGAATATAGCCATTGGTAGCGAGGGTGTCTAAAATCTTGATATTCACATTGCTGACTTCCCCCACAAAACCGATGCCTTCTTGACCTTGGGGACGGGCTGTAAATAGATTACCGTCTTTACCGCAAAGTCCTACAGCCAATCCACCAGCTTGGTTAATTAGCGCGACAATTTCTTTGTTAACTCGACCAACTAAAACCATTTCCACCACATCCATTGTGGCGGCATCAGTGACTCGCAGACCATTCTTAAACTGTGGTTCGATGCCCAGCTTATCTAACCAACTGTTAATTTCTGGGCCACCGCCGTGGACTACAATTGGACGCAAGCCCACGCAGGATAAGAACACAATGTCGCGGATAACTTTGTCTTTGAGTGTGCTATCTTTCATCGCTGCGCCACCATATTTGACAACAACAGTGCGACCGGCGAATTGTTGAATATAAGGTAGTGCTTCGCTTAGTACACGTACACGAGTGGCTTCAGTTTGCCTGATGTATTCAGAATCGTTGTCCGTCATGAGCAGCCTAACAGAGAGAGTTAAAACCTATTTCAGTCAGTGTAGAAGACTTTGTAACTCCTCACAATCTTTGATGCCAAAGTCGAGTATTTTTGTACTGATCATTCATAGCTATTTGGTTCAGTTACGAGTTCACCATCTGGCATAACCGTATTGGAGAAATAAGCCCCATACATTTCCGCGCCATGCCAGTTAACTTCCAATAAATTAGCATTTTCAAGATTGACGCCCTCCATACGAGTAACTCTCAAATCAGCACCACGTAAATCAGTACCGCTCAGATTAGCATCTCTTAAATCAGCACCCCCTAACTTAGTTTTACAGAGGAGCGCCCCACTCAAATTAGCACTACTGAGATTAATGCCAGACAAATCAAGTTCGCTTAGGACTGCACCACTGAGATCGACTCCTGAAAAATCATTTTCCCCAGCATCTAGACGACTGAAAAACTCTTCAATATCCATTGAATTCTTTGGTGACACAGCAGTAAAATTTCAAGCTTTAGAGTCAATCCCATAAATACGACGGATGAGACAGGCTAGATCAAAATGGTGCGTTACTTGGTTAACGCACCCTACAAATTAACTATTCCCACATTACCCGACACAACAAACAAGCGATCGCACCTTCAAGCCTCTAAAATTGAAATCATTCGGCTGAAGCTAGGCAATGAAAATGACCACGCTGCTAATTCAAACTGAAAGCACACCCTTAACGGTAAATTTCCCCTCCCTTCTGCAGATGACAAATGAGCAGTTCTATGAATTTTGTCAAGCGAATGGAGATTTACGAATTGAGCGTACTGCCAGTGGGGAAGTCATCATTATGCCACCAGCTTTTTCAGATACGGGCAACCGTAACTTTAACATTGCTGCACAGCTTGGGTATTGGACTGAACAAGATGGCACTGGCATAGGCTTTGACTCCAGTACAGGTTTTACGCTACCTAATGGAGCGATGCGTTCCCCTGATGCTTCTTGGATTGAACTGGAGCGCTGGAACGTCTTAACAGATGCACAAAAAGCCTCATTTGCACCAATTTGTCCCAGTTTTGTGATTGAGTTACGCTCCTCTAGCGACCGCCTGATAAAATTACAAGACAAAATGCAGGAGTACATCAATAACGGTGCATCACTAGGCTGGTTAATTGATCGGCAGTATCGAAAAGTCTATATTTACCGTCCGAATCGAAAGCTGGAAATTTTAGAAAATCCCGAAGTAGTGGCTGGCAATCCAGAATTACCAGGGTTTATCCTACGGATGCCCAAAATTTGGTAATTTTAGTCTTCCTAATGAGAAACTTGTGTTTTGAGAACGCTAGGAATTGCCTCAAGGACTCGCTTGGCAACGTCTTCAGGTGTATCTCCCTCTTGCTCAGTGATGTGCAAATCTGCTTGAGAGTAAAGTGGTGTTCGTTGTTCGAGGAGCGATCGCAGTTTACCCTTGGGATCAACATCTTGCAGCAGTGGTCTTGTGGTATCCTCAGCTAAACGGCTGTAAATTATCTCCACTGGCACATCTAGCCACACTATCAAACCGTGATGCAAGTAACCCCAGTTTTCTCGCCGCATTACAATGCCTCCACCGGTTGCTATAGTCAACCTTGTAAAAGCACAAACTTGTGAAAGCACGTCACTTTCTACCTGGCGAAACCCGACTTCACCAACTTCTGCAAATAACTGATTGATGGATTTACCAGTTGCTTGAGCAATGACATTATCGGTATCCACAAACCCATAACCCAATTCCTTCGCCAGTAAGCGCCCTATTGTCGTCTTACCAACGCCCATCATCCCAATTAAGTACAGGTTTACTCCTTGTAATAAGCTGCTCACCAGTTGCCTCGCTCCAATTCTAAGTTCTGAGTACTAAGTCACAGTTTTAATATAAACTCAATGACTCAATCTAAGATTTAAAAATACGGAGTTTTGCACCGATCGCGCAACCGGATAAAATTACTTGATTAGCGATCGCTAATCAGCTGATAATTAAAATATAAATTCTTCTTATAGGAGTGTTTATTGATTGGATGTCTAAGATACCAATAATCTCAGAACACATTGAAATTACTCCAGATGGGAGTAAACCGTGCATTGCTGGACACCGAATTAGAGTGCAAGATATCGTTATTTGGCACGAACGGATGGGGCTTTCGCCTGACGAAATCGTTTATCATTATCCCAGTATTAGTTTAGCTGATGTCTATGCTGCTCTAGCTTATTACCACGATCATCAAGATGAGATCAAGCAAGAAATTGCAGAAGGAGAAGCTTTTGTCACAGAAGTACAGGCTCAAACTCCTTCAATTTTGCAAAAGAAACTAAAGAATCGAGAAGTATAAACTTGAATTTATCTGAAAGCTTTTATTTATTTTTAAATTCTACAAATTCATCTTCTATTTAAGAGGAATCAACTGTCGTGATTACCGTTATTAATGTATTTAAAGTAACCAAGGCAATAGATTAAGATTTTTCTGTGAAATGACCATAATCATAAACGATAAATTTCTTAAGAATGTACTAATTTCCATCAATTAACTAGGTAATTGCTGCATAGCGATCGCGATGCTTAACGAAAAAATTAATATAGCTTGTTTGAAACTTTATCCACACAATTACTGTCTATCTAAATAATCCGAATTTTAACTCTGGCGAGTAATTTTAAGTATACACAATACTGTGTTTTTACTAGCACAGGGTCGTTATTCTAAAAGTTCAGTTATAACAAGCCCTAATCAATTAAATGTTTCCTATAAAGGTGTAAATAATGACTTATATCCTGCGATTACCTAAAAAAAGCTTGCCAAGTTGAAATTTCGGCACAAAAACTACTGCATATTTCACCCCAATAAGCCTGAATGAATAAATATAGGATGGATGAGGCGTCAACTATGGCTCGAATTCGTGACGTTGTACAAAAAGCTTTAGCAACAGGCTATTTGACAGTGGAAGCTGAAAATCAACTACGACAACTGTTGACTACCCGGTATGACTTGGAAGATTTTAATGCTTTCATGACTTTGCAGGAAGCTGCCATGACTGGTAAGGTCAAACAAGAGTCTAGAGAGCAGTGTGGCATCAAGTAGAGACGTAGCCTGCTACATCTCACCGACGGGGGCGTTTACCATCATCTTCAAAATCATCATCATCATCAAAAAATTCCCAATCATCATCATCGGCTTGATTGGTAGTTGGCGGCTGATAAGGGGGGATGATTACCCGATAATCAGCATCATAAACCGATTCAGTTTTTCCCGCAGCCGTATTTTTTGGTTCCCGGTAGCTGTAGGAGTAAACTGAACCAGACTGAGAACTGCTTTTGGCTTCTGATTGACGTTCGTAAGTTGTAGAGTCTTTAGGCTGTTGAGCTTGAGGATTAGGAGTAGGTGTTTCCTCTGACTTTTCATCAAAGTTCCAATCATCATTTTTACTGCCATTTGTCTCCCAATCATCAAATACATCACTAGTAGGCTCTTCTTTTTTACTAGCTGGTGGTGGAGAACTGGCACGAGATGTAGGTTCTTCTCTACGGGTTGCCTTCGCACGAGGCGTTGTGCTTCGGCGGTCAGGAGTTTGGCGTTGTCCTCCTCCAAAATAATTGGATAAGTTAAATAAGGTAGCAATCAATATAGATGTGAAAGCACCAGTGGCAGTACTAAACAAAATCCATATAGCTAGTGGTAATGGTTGAGTTCGCACGCCCAAAAATACTAGCGATAGGGCAGGTGAGAAATTTTGGACTAATAACAGCGTTAGTCCTCCCAGTACTGCCACCAATAGAATTAAGCGAATTACAGCCATAGCAATTTTGTCAGTTGTCAGTTATCAGTGGTCAGTTGTCAGTGGTCAGTTATCAGTCTGATTATTCTTCGCTAATTACTGTTCACTGACTACTGACACTATCAGCCATCTCTATCATTACCTTTTTAGGACTATTGTGAAATTTACAATAAATCCATTGAAGGTGTTAGCGACGACCTTGCCACCGCTGAATTGGGATGCAGTCAATATCTAGTTGATCTAAAGCACGGGCAACTACAAAATCCACTAAATCCTCAATGGTTTGGGGATTATGATACCAGGCAGGAATCGCGGGGACAATTCTCACTCCAACTTCTGCTAGAGAGGTTAAGTTACGGAGGTGGATGAGGCTAAAAGGCGTTTCACGAGGAACAATGACTAGCTTTCGTCCTTCTTTGAGTTGGACATCCGCCGCCCGTTCTAGTAAATCGGAACTCAAGCCAGCCGCTAGCTTTGCCACTGTGCTCATGCTGCATGGAATAATTATCATCCCCAGAGTGGCAAATGAACCACTGGCAATCCCGGCTCCAACGTCACCCCAAGGATGGCAGCGGAGTTTACCCGAAATTGCGACTCCAGCTTGCTCTCGCCAGAATTGTTCTTGCCCAGTTGGTTCTGGTGGCATCCGAATTTCCTGTTCTGACTGCCAAACCATGTAAGTAGATTTAGAGGCAACCAATTCAATACTAAACTCCGCTTCTAGCAAAAATTTGATTGCGCGAACAGCGTAAATCAGACCAGATGCGCCCGATACGCCTAAAATTAGAGGTTTTGTGTTATTTGACACGTAAACTTTACTTAATTTTACTCATCATCAGAGTAAGGATCTAGGTCATCAGGCTCAATGTCATTTGGTAAGTAGAGGTCTGAAAGCTCCTCATTGGAAGGATTGCCAGTTAAACTTCTGGGTACGCCATCGCTGCCAACTGTTACCAAATCAATTTGCTGACGGTAGTAATCGACACTCTTAACTTGGACGGCGACGCGATCGCCTAATCTGTAAGAAGCGCGATTTTTGCGACCAAACAGTGCCTGTTGTCTGGCGCGATATTCATACCAATCATCCTTGAGAGAACTGACGTGTACCAATCCTTCTACTCTCAAAGGCACACCAGGATTACTGCTGGACTCCACCTCGGCTGCTGGTACTTCAATTTCCACAAAGAAACCGTAGGATTGAACCCCGGTAATTACGCCTTGAAATACCTGACCGATGCGTTGCTTCATCAGTTGGGCTTTTTGCAGCCCAGCTAAATCGGCTTCAGCTTCTTGGACTTCTTTTTCTCGGTCGTTGATTTGGACAATTACCCTAGTCAAATCGCTTTGCAGTTCTTGTTGCAATTCTGGGGGTAAAACGTTCCAGTTAATTTCCTCGTGGCTGGAGGAGTGGCGCAGGTTAACGCGCTCTCTCACACGGGTATTACGGCGATCGCGTCCGTTTTCGAGTAGCGTGTAATACACTCTCTGCATCAGCAAATCTGGGTAACGCCGCAAGGGAGCGCTAAAGTGGACATATTGCGGTAGTGCCAGACCAAAGTGAGATCCTTTGGTGGTGCTGTACGCTGACGGCTTAAGTGTATCTTGTAATAAGTAAGTAAGAACTTGCTCAGAAGGAGATTCGGCAAAAGCTGTGGTCAAATGTTGATAATCTAAGGGTTGAATATCGACTTCTGGATCTAGTGTGAGGTCAACGCCTAAATTGACTGCCAATTTCAGCATTTCCTGGACATCTTCAACATCGGGTGTACCTTGCACTCGCCAGATGGCGGGAACACCAAGAGCATTTAAGTGAGTTGCTACCAGTTGATTAACTAACAGTACCAACTCCGTGAGTAGCGATCGCACTGGTAAATCATTCACCACCACAGCGCCGAGAATTCCCTCATCATAGTAGGCGTTTTGGCTGGGCGGCAGATTCAACTGGAGGCTACCACGAGTCAACCGTACCTGTTTGACGGCTGTTTGCAAGGCTTGGAGGTCTTGCAGGATTTGAGAAACCTGTGGAGATTGATCTTGAGCTTCACCTGTAAGAATTGCTTGGGCAAGTTCTGTACTCAGTGCAGTCTCGACATTAATTACACTGGGTTGAATTTCCCACTCCAGGACTTGTCCAGATTGGGGATCAATGGTAATTAAAAAAGAGATAGTTAAGCGATCGCTCCCAGGTACTAAAGAACAGCGTTCTGCCACACCTGGGGGCAAAATTGGCAGCACTAATTCTCCCAGATACACTGATTTGCCCCGTTTGAGTGCTTCTCTATCTAGGGCTTCGTCAGGTTGGACATAGTGAGAAACATCGGTGATATGAACGCCTAAAAGCCAATTTCCGGCTAAGTTTTTTTCTAAACTAAAAGCGTTTTCTATAACTTTGGTATCGCCATTTACCCCTTCAATGGTAAAGGTAAATAAATTACGCAAATCCAGCCGATTTTTCAGGTCTGCTTTGAGTAGCTTTTTGGGCAACTTAGCGGCTGCATCTAGCACGTTATCTGGAAAAGTCCGGGAAAGGTCGTGTTTGCACGTAACTAAATCTATATCAGCAGCAGCTTCGGCATCGCTACCGAGGATTTGCACCACTCGACCAAGGGGAGGATATTGTGCCAATGGGTAACGCAAAACTTCTACATGAACCAGGTGATCGATCGCTTCTTCCAACTTTGCCCCGTTAGGCTGGATCTTCAGTTCAAAGAGCAATCGATCATCTAAAGGCACAGCCCTAAAACCAGTTTCCACCTGCTTAATTCGTGCCAGTAAAGTGTGGTTAGAACGTTCTAGAATCAGCTTCACCTCCCCTTCGGGAGAGCGACGGCGACTGCCTTCTTTGAGAACTCTGACCAAAACGCGATCGCCATTCCAAGCATTACTCAGATGACTTTCGCGGATGTAAATATCCTCAGCTCCTTCCACATCTTGAATAGCAAAGCAAAAGCCTTTACTAGAGCAACGCAGTTTTGCCTCGATTATTCCCTCTTCTGAGACACGGCGGTACTTGCCCCGCTCTTTCACTAAAATACCGATTTTTTCGAGAACATCTAAGGCAATGTGAAGTTTTTGTAAACTTTTTTCATCTTCACAGCCAAGTTTCTTTTCTAAAACCTTCCGAGCTACCAATTTATCATCTGTGAAATTGGCAAGGAGTGTAGCGATTGAAAATTCCATGCAGTGAACC
The DNA here is from genome assembly GCA_023522315.1 of Nostoc sp. CCCryo 231-06. Classification (GTDB taxonomy): domain Bacteria; phylum Cyanobacteriota; class Cyanobacteriia; order Cyanobacteriales; family Nostocaceae; genus Nostoc. The sequence goes on along the minus strand of JAHCSU010000392.1, from coordinate 2,334 downwards.
GACCTTTGGTCAAAACATCATTTGTTGTTTAACAAAACAGAATTCAGGAGTCAGTCGCCAGAATGGGCTAAACCTTAGCTATCCGCTAACAGAATTGAATTCTCTGTAACTTGCGGATAGCGCAGTGGTAGCGAGTCCGCGTCTGAATCAAGAGGTTTAAGTTTTCCACAAAAATTTTCTTGTTTTGTGGTCAACTTTTATAGTGGCGGGTCTCTCTTACAAAGTTGCTCCTCTTCTCCCAAGGGGAGACGCTAAAAGCGATGGGGAGACCCCAAGACCGCACTTTGCGCTGAATTCCCCACTATATTGATTCTGAATTCTGAATTCTGAATTCTGAATTCTGAATTCTTCTTCAATCTGGTTCTTTTCTGTATACCCTCACGGCTTACAGAAACAAGTTGGAAACGAATTGCTCAGAGCCAAGGCTTCCTAAGTTCTAAGGAAAGGAAGCCCGACGTCGCAAGAGCGGTGAACTACTCCCGCAGTTCCAAGCAAAGGAAGCCGACCCACAGACAAATCTGGGCGTCTACGAACTTCTCACTGCACGATGCTCTCAGAGTTCGCCTGCGTTCAAGTCTCTTCACCTAACCAAACTTAAGATTACACGCCTGATTAGGATTTAGCCCCGCTAGGTAATTACGCGACGGGTTTTTGAGAAGCTGGGTTTAGAGAATCCATACTGCCCAAAAGCGCTATGCAGGGGAGCCACTGCGGTGAGGCGGTTCCCGTCGATAGCGCAGCGTTAGCGAGTCATCGAGCGTCTGGGGAACTGCCGAACCCGGAGGGTCTTGGGTTTCCCCAAGTGCAGCAAGTGGCGTGGAAACTACAGGTGTTTGATTGTCTAGAGTGAAGGTAATTTTACGACATTAGACTCTGATTTTGAACTAGGCAAAACTGCCGTGAACCCAATCTTCCCACATGTAGAATCGGTAACAATTAGGTGAGCAGCTTAATAAGCAGTGAGGGCGAACCTTATCTCCATTATTGTAGATTTAGAGCGCACTTCCAGAAAATAGTTCTAGATATCGAGTTGGGTAATCAGTATAGCATTGCAGGCAAGACTACCCAGATAAGTTACACTAGCCAAAAATTTCGTCAAAAAAGAGCTACTGCTACAATTAGGACACAAGGCAAAGTAAGAATATCACTTTGATGGCTCAGAGCAGAAAATTATACCTAACTCATCGCCTGCCAAGAAACTGATGACACATAGTAAGCAATATTGGTAGGCATCCTGGGTAGCGAGTGGATGTAAATTAAAGTAAGGGCAGATGAGCTAGCTTGAACATACAGGCAGTATCAACTCCGTTATTAAAAATATTTAGATTGGTAGCAGTATTATGTTGGCTCAATTCCAGAGCTTGTATCCCAAAGGCAGTCTGATTTCTGAATTAGTGCAAATTTTTCAAGGAAAATATATTGTCCGCGCAAGCGTGCAAATAGAAGGCGTAACCCGTGCTACGGGTATGGCAGCAGCAGAAACAGTAGAAGCAGCAGAAGACCAAGCCAGAACCAGGGCACTGATAGTTTTGGGTATTACAAATGCACCACAGCAATCAGTGGCATTTAGCTCAAATCCAATTCCCCCAGCGCAGCTAAACCCTTTCTTGAATACCAAAGGTGGATTAGATGAGTCTGCTGCCTATTCCTCAGCAAAAGATGAGGATTTTGTTAGTAGTCAGTGGCCAGTAGTCAGTGACAAAGAAATATCTATACCGCCTTCCAAAGTACGGAACATCAAACCAGAAATAGTAACAAACACCAATGAACAGTACGGCTACAGCAGTGGTGCGTCCCTACCAAGCGATACCTATAGCCACGATTTAGGTCAAAACTTTCCTGTGACTACCAACCGGGAGCTAGAATTTGAACCTCCAGTTGAAAGCTTGGAAATAACCTTTGATAACCAGGTAGAAAATCAAACCTTTCCAGCAATTTCTGCCAATAATGTCACACCATTTACACCTCGGAGTTACAGCCCTCAAGAGGATGTCGCCACCCCGCTAGTCACAGGAAAGAGAAAGAAGAAAGCTGAACCCGTTGATTTATCGGATGTAATTGCTAAAACAGATGTCGAACTTCAGCGTTTAGGCTGGACACCAGAACAAGGGCGGGAACATCTGATTGAAACATACGGTAAGCGCGGGCGTACTTTGCTAACTGAAGAAGAATTACACGGATTCCTCAAATACCTCCAATCGCAGCCAGACCCAATAGCGGGATTTTGATTTGTCATTGGTCATTGGTCATTTGTCATTAGTAGGACTTACGCAAAATTCTCTCAAAAACCTGATTTGTCGTAGCGGTAATTCATGAATTACCGCTACTTCAGAA
>JAHCSU010000391.1 GCA_023522315.1 Nostoc sp. CCCryo 231-06 | reverse complement strand
GGCGATTAGTGGGTGGGATATTAAAATTTAAGGCTGTTTGGAAGAACCAAGAATCTCCGTGGCTTCAGCCCGGAGAGTGTCAATAAATAGTCATTTGTCATTTGTCATTTGTCAGTAGTTAGCAGAGAAGAACTTTCTGTTTTCCCAATGCCCAATGCCCAATTCCCAATTCCCCGCGTCTCGCCTTCAACTTCCAACCTCCCCCTGGTCATCCTGAAACGGATCTTCACCAATTCTTAGCTCTTTTTTTGAGCGTTTCAACTGTTTCCATAGATCCTTGATTTGTTCGTAAGCTTGACCTGGAGGCAGTTTTCCACCTGTTTCTAAGTTGCAAATGTAGCTTACTCGTTGGGCAAATTCCTGTAGATTTGCATTAAAAACCAAGTTTTCTGGTTTTACCTGACCGTAATAGCGGCCGCGAGGGTACAGAAAATCATCCTTGTTCACTATTTTGTTCTCCAATTTATTCAACTCCCCTTGTGTTTGAATCTCTAAAGCTGAATCATTAGCTACCCTGATCTTTATTTACCGTGGTCAGACTGCGGGAACTCGAACTATCGAACTCCTTCTCCAATTAATGATGGGGGAATTGGTTGATTTAGATTTTGAGACTAGAAAATAAAGCTTGAAATACCTTTACTGTAAAAGTTACAAAAAAACTTTCTGCTAAAGTGACTAAAGAGAATATTTGACTTACCTCCCAGTTATCAATTTATCTCATCTTAATTTATGAATTTATGACTGTAATTAACTTCAGGTGAAACCCTGAGTTATAGTTATAAAAAGATACCCGTGTTATCTAGTGTTTAGCATTTTTGTAAAAATAATTACAAATTTTTGCGAGTGAAAGTACTTAGGAAAACATACTATACATTAAAACGAATTGTCCTCTGTTAAAAGTTAGAGATTCAGTTGTGGATCTTTAGCAACTTTCTGCTGGACTGTGACCAAAAAGAGGCAAAGGGGAAAAAGAGCAGAGCGGGAAGATTTTCCTCTGTGCCCGTCTGCCCTCTTCCCGCTCTGCGGGTTCCTGCCATAGACCTCTGCCCAATTAACCGTGTGCCCGCACCCTCCTAAATAATCACCAATGGCTAATAGTTAATAACTAAAGATAAAATGGTGAAGCTTCAAAGGACAACTTTTATCCATCGCCTAGAACTTTACCTGCCACCATGTCTGTTAATTCCAAGTTATACGAAGGCAAAGCCAAAATTCTCTATACAACAGACGATCCGGAAGTCTTGTTGGCCGATTTTAAGGACGACGCCACGGCGTTTAACGCCCAAAAACGTGGCAGTATCCAACACAAAGGAAAAATTAATTGTAGCATTTCCAGCCAGCTTTTTAAACAGTTGGAGGCAAATGGTATAAAGACTCACTTTATCGACAGCCCTACCCCGAATCAGATGCGGGTGAAGGCAGTAAAGATTTTACCCTTAGAAGTAGTTATCAGAAATATTGCTGCTGGCAGTTTGTGTCAGCAAACAGGGCTACCAGTGGGTACAATTCTAAAACAGCCAATGGTAGAGTTTTATTACAAAAACGATCAGTTAGGAGATCCTTTGCTGACACGCGATCGCCTGTACCTGCTAGAACTAGCCACTGCGGAACAAGTAGACGCAATTACACATCTAGCATTGGAAATCAATGAATTTCTCAAGAATTTTTGGCAGCGTTGCAGCATTACCCTAGTAGACTTCAAACTAGAGTTTGGTTTGGACTCACAGCAGCAGTTGCTCTTGGCAGACGAAATTAGCCCCGACACCTGCCGTTTATGGGATACCACAGAAAAAGACTCAAACCGGCGGGTAATGGACAAAGACCGCTTTCGCCGCGACTTAGGAAATGTAGAGGATGCCTACCAGGAGGTTTTACAAAGAGTGCTAAAAGCAGTAGAGAGTAATAATTAAGTGGGTAAAAATCAATTAAACTCGTGTGGATTGTCCTTTGTTATTCACCAATAACTAACGACTAATGATTAATGACTAATGACTATTTGTGATGGTGTGTGTGTGGTCGTGAAGAGGAATCATAAGTAAAATGCGTTTATCTCCTATATTGCTAGCAGCAGTAGCAATTGCAGTCCCTTTGGGCGGTTCATTGAGTGCAAATGCAGAAACCGCCAACAGTTCAAAACAGACAACAGAAGTTTTGACACTAGAAACAAATCAGCAGCCAGAAAAGGAAAGAGGTCAGGTTGATAGTAAAAGTTTAGAATCTCGACCTAATCCCACAGGGGTTATAGAGACGGATAAATCCCGCATTGTGGCAGTTTACCCTGCCAATCTAGGAGCGATGCCTGCGGTGGGCTACGCCTACGCTACCCCAGAGATAATAGTGCCAACCTCCACAACGCCAAAAACTGCACAAACCCCTCAAATAGATCCTAACCCTACTCAACAGCCCTCTCCGGCTCCAGACATTCCACCGCCAGAAATTCAACAACCAACGCCTTCCCCAGATCCTGAGACTACTCCAGTCCCAGAAAATGTCAACCCACCGACAACAGAACCTTTATTACCTACAACTCCAGAACCATCTGGCACACCTGATCTTCCATTCCCAGGTAGTCAACAAAGAACACCTGCCCCAAGCCCAGGTGCGACTCCCAGTCCGCAGAATGTTAACCCGTCGACAACTCCGGGAAATACTCAACCCAACGCAGCCCCAGAAGCCAATGACTCTCGCGTACTGGTGTCGGAAGTACTAATTAGATCACAGGCTGGCCAACTATCACCAGAACTGGAAAACCAAGTTTATAGAGTAATTCGTACCCAGCCAGGACAAACAACAACCCGCACCCAACTGCAAGAAGATATTAACGCCATCTTTGGTACTGGCTTCTTCTCCAACGTGCAAGCAGCGCCAGAAGATACTCCATTGGGAGTGCGGGTGAGCTTTGTAGTACAGCCTAACCCCATTTTAAGCAAGGTAGAAGTGCAAGCCAATCCTGGTACTGGTGTTGCTTCTGTACTCCCAGCGAATACTGTGGATGAAGTATTTAAGGAGCAGTATGGCAAAATCCTCAACTTACGTGACTTGCAAGAAGGCATCAAGCAGTTAAACAAGCGGTATCAAGACCAGGGTTACGTACTAGCTAACGTGATTGGAGCGCCCCAAGTCTCTGAAAACGGAGTTGTTACCTTGCAAGTAGCAGAAGGTGTAGTAGAGAATATTAGAGTCAGGTTCCGCAATAAAGATGGTCAGGAGACAGACGAAAAAGGACAACCAATTCGGGGACGGACACAGGATTACATCATTACGCGAGAATTGGAGTTGAAGCCAGGACAAATATTCAATCGCAACACAGTACAAAAAGACCTACAGCGCGTGTATGGACTAGGACTATTTGAAGATGTGAATGTCTCCCTTGACCCTGGTACTGACCCCAGCAAGGTGGATGTAGTAGTGAATGTAGCTGAACGCAGCAGTGGTTCTATTGCGGCTGGGGCAGGGATTAGTTCTGCTAGCGGACTTTTTGGAACAGTTAGCTATCAACAGCAAAACCTGAACGGTAGGAACCAAAAACTGGGAGCAGAAGTACAGGTGGGAGAACGGGAACTGCTGTTTGACGTGCGGTTTACAGACCCCTGGATTGCCGGAGATCCTTACCGGACTTCCTACACAACCAATCTTTTCCGTCGCAGTTCTATTTCATTGATTTTTGATGGTAAAGATGAAGATATTAGGACATTTAACCCAAATGATCCCACTAATACAGATTCTCAGGATCGCCCCCGCATTCTCCGGCTAGGTGGCGGTATCACCTTTACACGTCCTCTTTCCGCCAATCCTTACAAAAGTTCCGTCTGGACAGCCTCAGCCGGTTTACAGTATCAAAGAGTTTCCGCCCGTGATGCTGATGGCAATCTCAGAAAACAAGGGGCAGTAATCAACGATAATAATAATCTACCTGACCCAAACAGAACAATTGACCTGACTGAATCTAACACAGGTCAAGACGATTTGTTGTTGCTCCAAGTGGGTCTACAGCGCGATCTCCGTAATAACCCATTGCAACCCACTAGCGGTTCTTATCTCCGCTTCGGGGTCGATCAGTCGGTTCCCGTCGGGCTAGGCAATATCTTGCTCACCAGGTTGCGGGGAAGCTACAGCCAATATTTACCCATCAAGCTGATTAGCCTCTCCAAAGGCGCACAAACCTTAGCATTTAACCTGCAAGCAGGAACTATCCTTGGTGACTTGCCTCCCTACGAAGCCTTTACCATTGGTGGCAGCAACTCGGTTCGGGGTTATGAAGAAGGAGCATTAGCTAGTGGACGCTCTTATGTGCAAGCATCAGTAGAGTATCGGTTTCCAGTTTTTTCAGTAGTCAGTGGCGCACTATTTTTTGATCTCGGCAGTGATCTAGGAACTAGTACTAGGGCGGCTGAAGTTTTGAACAAAAATGGTAGTGGCTACGGCTATGGTCTCGGCGTTCGCGTCCAGTCTCCACTGGGGCCAATTCGGATTGACTACGGTATCAACGATGATGGTGATAGCCGAATTAATTTCGGTATTGGCGAAAGGTTTTAACAAGTTAAGAGTTAGAAGTTAGAGGTTAGAAGTTAGGAGTTATGAGTTTTAATTCCTCACTCCTCACTCTTAACTCATAACTTTTTTGGATTTGCTTGCTAATTTTTACATTTACCTCAATACTGTTGCGATAAAGGGATTAATGACATTTTCAGGGGAATATCAGGGATTTTACCAAAACAGACGATGAACAATACTAAAGGAAATATACTGACTTTTCGGCTATGGAACAGCACACTCTAGCTGGGGAAATCACCCAAATAGGGGTGGGATTGCATAGCGGTGTTAGTACCCAGGTGCGGATACTACCAGCAGAGGCGGGAACTGGACGCTACTTTGTACGGGTAGATTTACCGGATTTGCCGCTCATTCCAGCCCAAGTTGCGGCAGTTAGTCACACTGTTCTCTCAACTCAGTTGGGCAAGGGTGAGGTATATGTCCGCACGGTAGAACATTTGTTGGCAGCGCTTTCGGGTATGGGTGTGGATAATGCCCGGATTGAAATTGATGGGCCAGAAGTTCCACTTTTAGATGGTTCAGCAAGTGTATGGACAGCCAACATTGCCCAAGTTGGCTTAGTATCACAACCCCTTAACAACCAAGTTACCAAGGTTATTACAGAACCAATATCGGTCTATCAAGGCGATGCCTTTGTATGTGCCCTCCCAGCACCAGAAACCCGCTTTAGTTACGGTATTGATTTTGACCTGCCCGCCATTGGTAATCAATGGTACAGTTGGTCACTAACCACTGAACTAGAAAAAGCTTCTGCTAGCTTTGCTGCGGAAATTGCTCCCGCCCGGACTTTTGGGTTACTGCATCAAATTGAACACTTACAAAAAACAGGGTTAATTAAAGGTGGCAGTTTGGATAATGCACTCGTTTGTGGGCCAGAAGGCTGGCTAAATCCACCATTAAGATTTGCAAATGAGCCAGTCCGTCATAAAATTTTGGATTTAGTAGGAGATTTAAGTTTACTAGGAACTTTTCCTATTGCTCATTTCTTAGCGTATAAAGCCAGCCACAATTTACACATTCAACTGGCTCAGAGAATTTTAGATTTTAGATTTTAGATTTGAGCTAAAGTTTACAATCCAGGATTATTAAAGCTTTCGATATACGCCAGCCTACTAAACTTTCAGATAAAAAATTAACCACACGTCCAATGTCAATTCTCACTGAAGTGAATACCATCGATACAACTACACCTACATCTACCGAACCACAGGCTATAAATGAGACTACAATCATATCTGAGATTAAAACAACCTTTACATCTGAAGAAATTCAGAAATTGCTACCCCACCGCTACCCATTTTTACTTGTAGACAAAATAATTGACTACGTTCCAGGTAAAAAAGCTGTTGGAGTTAAAAATGTCACGATCAACGAACCCCATTTCACAGGACATTTCCCAGGACGTCCACTGATGCCAGGGGTGCTAATTGTCGAAGCAATGGCACAAGTTGGGGGCATTGTTTTAACTCAAATGTCTTCCGTAGAAGGCGGACTGTTCGTCTTCGCTGGTATCGATAAAGTCCGCTTTCGTCGCCAGGTCGTACCGGGAGATCAACTAGTAATGACGGTGGAACTGTTATGGGTAAAACAACGTCGTTTCGGTAAGATGCAAGGTCGTACCGAAGTTGACGGTCAACTTGCTTGTGAAGGGGAATTAATGTTTTCTCTAGTTAATTAAAAGTTTGCTTTCGTGGTATTGGCATAGCCGTGAAATGCCCTTACTGAATCCTGAAAAAGGATCGCAGTTAAAAAAATCCACAACAGCATCTGAATAATTTATTGATTTTCGACGCCCTCTTTACGAGACGCACTCACGAACACACTTAACTTACTTTGCCCGACACTTTCGTTCACTGAAATATTTAACGCTCAACAATGCCAGTCGCCTTAAATGGGATGGCAGTCAGTATAACTCTCTTAACCAGGGTAACGCACTGCTTTAAAAACCCCACCTGGCGCTGGCTTATCAAGACAGTTCTGGAGATTCACCCTTGAAAACGCTAATTCATCCAACTGCTGTAATTCATCCGAAATCGGAACTCCACCATACAGTGCAAGTCGGTGCCTATGCTGTGATTGGAGAGCATGTCAAAGTGGGCCCTGAAACAATAATCGGCGCTCATGCCGTGCTAGAGGGGCCTTGTGAAATTGGGGCGCAAAATCAGATTTTTACAGGTGCAGCCATCGGCATGGAACCCCAGGATCTGAAGTTTGTGGGAGAACCAACCTGGGTAAAAATTGGTGATAACAACTTGATTCGTGAGTACGTTACCATTAACCGCGCTACTGGTGCTGGTGAAGCAACGGTAATTGGTGATGGTAACTTACTGATGGCTTATGTCCATGTGGCTCATAACTGCGTGATTGAAGACCAGGTAGTGATTGCTAACTCTGTGGCGTTGGCAGGTCATGTCCATATAGAGTCACGCGCTAGGCTGAGTGGGGTTTTAGGTGTCCATCAATTTGTGCATATTGGTAGACAGGCAATGGTGGGAGGCATGGCACGGATTGACCGGGATGTGGCCCCATATATGCTAGTGGAGGGAAATCCGGCGCGGGTACGAACCCTCAACCTTGTCGGACTTAAACGGTCTGGTATGGACTCAACAGATTTGCAAATGCTGAAAAAATCCTTCCGCATTCTCTACCGCTCTGATTTGCCCTTTAAGGATGCTTTGGAACAACTGGAACTGTTAGGGGATAGCGAAGAATTGCAGCATCTGCGGCGTTTTCTGCTACTTTCTCAGATGCCTGGAAGGCGTGGTTTGATTCCCGGTAAGGGGAAAAAAGCCGCGAGTTATGAATCGTGAATTATGAGTTAGGAGAGACGCGATGAATCGCGTCTGTACAATAGGTGGGAGTAGAGACGCGATTAATCGCGTCTCTATAGGAGTTATGAATTGATGAATTAAATTTTTAACTCCGCATTCCTAAGTATTCACTGCTAACTATTCATTTCTAAGTTTTTACTAATTATCAAATGCGGATTTTTATCAGCACTGGCGAAGTATCTGGCGATTTGCAAGGATCGCTGCTAATTACAGCGCTGAAGCGTCAAGCTGTGGCGATTGGGTTGGAATTAGAGATTGTGGCGCTGGGTGGCGAAAAAATGGTGGAGGCTGGAGCAATCCTGTTGGGAAATACCAGTGGTATTGGCTCAATGGGTATTCTAGAGGGACTGCCTTATATTTTACCGACTCTCCAGGTGCAACGTCAGGCGATCGCTTTCTTAAAACAAAATCCACCTGACTTGGTGGTGCTGATCGATTATATGACTCCCAATCTGGAAATTGGGACTTATATGAAACAGCATCTGCCAGATGTGCCTGTGGTGTATTACATTGCTCCCCAAGAGTGGGCTTGGTCAATAAGTTTCCGTAGAACTAACCGGATTGTTGGTTTTACAGATAAGCTGTTGGCAATCTTTCCACAAGAAGCCCGTTACTTTCGTGAGAAAGGGGCAAAAGTTACTTGGGTAGGACACCCTTTAGTTGACCGAATGCAAGATGCTCCTAGTCGCCAAGCAGCCCGTGCAACACTGGGAATTGCACCAGAACAAATTGCGATCGCACTTCTCCCTGCCTCTCGCCGCCAAGAACTAAAATATCTTTTACCAATTATTTTTCAAGCCGCCCAAACGATTCAAGCTAAATTACCTGAAGTTCATTTCTGGATACCCCTGTCGCTGGAAGTCTATAGACAGCCAATTGAGCAGGCTATTGAGCGTTACGGTTTACGGGCGACAATTATATCAGGTCAACAAATGGAAGTTTTTGCTGCTGCTGATTTAGCCATTAGTAAATCTGGTACGGTGAATTTAGAACTTGCTTTGTTAAACGTGCCGCAAGTTGTAGTTTATCGGCTAAGTTCTCTGACTGCTTGGATAGCTCGTAAAATCCTCAAAGGTTCTGTAACCTTTGCATCACCACCTAATTTGGTAGTGATGAAGCCGATTGTGCCAGAATTTTTACAAGAGGAAGCCACACCAGAGAATGTTATCCAAGCAGCGATGGAACTGTTACTCAATCCCAGTCGCAGAGAGCAGACTTTGCTAGATTATGAAGAAATGCGGCAAAGTTTAGGAGAAGTTGGGGTTTGCGATCGGGTTGCTCAAGAAATTTTGCAAATGCGACCAAATAATTCGTAATTCATAATTAAAAAGAGAGAATCAATCAGTTTATTTATGAATAAAATAAGTGTGAAGCACCTGTTTTTTACATAACACGCATTTATCCGTGGGTTAATTACGAATTAGATTGGGGTGTCATGGCTTATGAGATGAAAAAACAAAGAGCGATCGCAGTTGATTTGTTCGCTGGCGCGGGTGGTATGACTCTTGGCTTTGAACAAGCTGGCTTTGATGTGCTAGCGTCTGTGGAAATTGACCCCATCCACTGTGCAACACATGAGTTTAACTTCCCTTTTTGCTCAGTGTTATGTAAAAGTGTTGTAGATACAACCGGGGAAGAAATTAGGAATCGATCTGAGATTGGCGATCGCGAAATTGATGTGGTAATTTGTGGCTCACCATGTCAAGGATTTTCTCTAATTGGTAAACGGGCTGTTGATGATCCCCGAAACTCTTTGGTGTTTCACTTTCATCGGCTGGTTTTTGAGCTAAAACCAAAGTTCTTTGTAATGGAAAATGTTCGGGGGATCACAGTTGGCGAACATAAACAAATTCTCCAATCTTTAATTAGCGAGTTTAAAATCCACGGCTATAAAGTAGAAGAAAATTACCAAGTTCTCAACGCAGCAAATTACGGAGTACCACAGTCTCGTGAGAGATTATTTCTCATAGGTGCAAGGGAGGATGTAGAGTTACCGAAATACCCTCAGCCGATTACTAAACAAGCATTACCAAATAATTTAACTAGTAAAACAATATCTGATATCCCATTGAGTCCTACAGTATGGGATGCAATTAAAGATTTACCCGAAATAGAAAAATATCCAGAGTTAGTAATAAGAGATTGGGTTGAAGCAGAATACGAAAAGCCTAGTAACTATGCTCGTGTACTTCGTGGTATTAAATGCCTGAACGATGATTATTCCTACAAACGTGAATATGATTTGCGAATACTTTCTTCAAGTTTAAGGACAAAACATTCTGCGGAAACTATTCAACGTTTTCAGGAGACTCAACAAGGGGAGAGAGAAAAAATTAGTCGTTTTTATAAGCTGCATCCTGCTGGCGTATGCAATACTTTAAGAGCCGGAACAGACAAGTATAGAGGTTCTTTCACATCTCCTAGACCGATTCATCCAATTACGCCGCGCTGTATCACCGTTAGAGAAGCGGCGAGATTGCATTCTTATCCCGATTGGTTTAGATTTCATGTAACCAAATGGCACGGATTTAGGCAAGTTGGCAACTCTGTACCACCGCTACTAGCAAAGGCTGTGGCGGCGGAAATTATTCGCAGTTTGAATATTTTACCTTTTAAGTCGAGTTTCCGATATAAGTTGCCAGAGGAGAAGCTACTACAATTTAATATGTCGCAAGCGGCACAATATTATCACAGTGATTGGTAAGTGTAACATCTGCAAGATTTCACTATCTGAACCCATCGTAAAAAGCTTTGCGTAAAATCGTGGCGAATTGAGGGTTAAATTTTAAACGCAAAGGGGCGCGGAGGTAAGCGCAAAGGCACGCAGAGAATAATGAAATGTTGTACTAAGTCCAGCTACGGAAGAATGTACTATCTTCCCAGATATTAGCAGTCCGTTGAGCGATCGCTGTTAATTCTTCCTTTTTAAGAGGCACAAAAGCCCGCGCTATATTGACATTATTCTCTAATTGTGCAATAGTCTCTGCCGCAATTACACAACAATGAACTCCAGGCTGAGACATTGTGTAACCCAAAGCTTGTTCCATACCTGTCAACCCACCTGGTTTAAATAGCCGACCATAAGCAGGGACTTTCATCGCAATCACACCGACATTTTTTTCTTGAGCAACTGGTAGAACCACTGGGATAAATGGATGTGGGTGGTGTTTGTCGGCGGCATTCACAGGAATCAGTGTAGTGTGGAAAGGATAGCGACGTAACCCTTCGGCAATCACTTGAGGGTCGTGATGTCCGGTAATACCTGCGAACCGCACCAATTTTTGTTGTATGGCTTCTTCTAAAGCTTTAATTGCGCCAGATGGACTAAAGATGGTATCGAGTTCTTCCGAAAAAGAAACGTGATGCAACTGCCACAAATCGAGATAATCTGTATTGAGACGTTTTAGCGATCGCTCCAATTCTCGCCATGCACCATCCCGATCTCTTTTATAAGGAAAATGCTGAAAACCCCTGAGAAACAGCAACGTAGTTGCGTATTTCGTACTTTAGGCAGGGGATGAAAGCTAATCAGTCTTGCTTGCTAGAAACAGTTTTGAGCGATGGGGTGGTAGCACTTTGCCTAAATAATCTTCACTGGGCCCATAACTAGTTGCTGTATCAAAGTAGCGAATGCCAAGTTCCAGCGCTCTTTGAATAATTGCCGTAGCATCACTCTCTTTTCCTTCCCAGGATAGTGGCGTTTGTCCTGCTCCTCCTAACCCGAAGATAGGGAGTTTGACTTCGGTGCGTCCCAGCACCCGTTCTGGCATAGTTGTTGGCGGTGTTGCGGTGTTGGTAGTATTTTGCCCAAAAGCATTAGTTGCCACAATACCTCCAGTTACAGCAATGCTGGTAATTAGGAAATTACGCCGCGTCTTTGCTTCTGTCATAATTGGCTTCGCAGGAAAGTATTCTTCTTCTCAAATTTTAGCTAGGGATAATTAACTGCATATCCTTCTAAAGCATAAATCAATCACATTTTATGAGCATGGGTAAGAATAAGAGCGATCGCACTGCTTTTTCTAGTTTAACTTTGAGGTGCGATCGCATTACTTGCCACCGACGGCATTTTTCTCAGCGTAGTTGAGATTTTTCTGATATTCTATGATTTTTTGTTGAGCTACTACATAATTGGAGCTAGAAGATGGCACGTTTTTCATAAGTGCGATCGCAGCTTGCCACTGATTCACAACGGTTTTCCAATCATCTGGAGATTTTGCTGATTGAGTAAGGTTAGCTGTATTAATTGCTTTACTTACTGCCTCTCGGAATGTATCAGCTTGAATTAACACAGTCGGAGATTCTGAAAGGACTGGTGAGGGTGTAACTAATACAGACTTTGATGGTGTTTGTGTTTGAATTTTAGAGGTTAGGGGAAGTATTTCTACGAACTTTGAAGAAAAGTATATTCCTACAGCAATTAAAAATATCAAAAGAATAAACAGCCATTTTTTATTTAAATTCTGAGATTTATGTTGAGTCTTGATGATTGTAGTTTCTTCATCATTCGATAAAATATTTGATTTCATTTTGTGTAAACCCATTTCCCCGCGCAATCTATTAAGTTCTTTGTCTGTGTTTAAATCACTGCTGGATTTACTTTCATCCGCTTGTTTTGTTTTTTTATTACCAGAATAAGCAGATATGATTCGGTGTCTTACCAAATATTCAATTTGATAAGTTACTGCCCCAGCAGAAATATAAAATAGCCCAAATATTAATATTATATTATTATTTATATCTTGTATTTGTGTGTAGTATTCAATTGGTCTGGCGTAGTTAAGATTAAATAATGATAGGAATATTATAGAAAAAAAAGCTGTTGTCAGTGTAGAAATTGCAATTACAAGCCAAGCGTACAATCCTTCCCAGCAACTCATTATTCCTGGTAATAATCCTTTTGTTCTACCTATTTCGGGTGCCTGAATTTCTGATATAAACCGACTAATGAGCAAGTGTAAAAAGTGATGAGTAAAAGAAATTATAGGAATTGGAGATAGGACTAAAAATATTGTAAATATAGCAAATAATTCGGGACTTTGTACAAAATATGCGATCCGATAGCCTAGTTTTCCAGCATTATTGACTACAAATATAATAACTCTCAAAAATAGAGCCAAAATCAATGCTTTTAACCAAGAACTAGGATAAGGAAACCATAAAGTCCAGTAAAACTTTTCTAGCTTTTGCTTAGTAATTTCCTGAAGATTCGGCTGTGTCATAATCAATAAATCCGAAAACTGATAAATTATCGTCTATCTCAGGATTCCCCATTTACAGGTAAAAGCAACATTTTCAGAATATTTCCAGCCCTGTGTTGAAAATTTAGATATAGCGGTTCTCGGTTGAATGAGGTACAAGAACCCCACCCCCAACCCCCTCCCCGCTCTTCGAGAGGGGGCTATAATGTACCTCATGTGATTAGGAAACGCTATAGATTTATTAAAGTTATTACAAAAGCCACGATTTTAAACTCTTTTTCTGTACCTCTGCATGAGCAAAATTAAATACTAACGTTCTTTTGTAATTACAGAACTACCATTACTAATACTTACTTTTTGAATAAAAACGTCACTACAACATGATAAAATATCAGAGCTTATTTGATTAGCAATAAATTCAAAATCTTTGTTTGTTAATCCTCGTGCAGTATCGCCACTTAAGTTAATAAAAATAGTTAGAAGTTGAGGTTCAGTAGAAGACTGTTCATTATCTGCTGCTTCTAATTCATCTTCTACTATGCCTAGATCAAACTCTTTACTCCAATCTGGAAACTTCTTACCCGTTTGTTGTCCGTAAACTTTCACTCTTTCAACAGATACAGCCCCTAAACCAGTTAAACCTTTGCGGATAAATGCAACTAAAATTTGCTGATTTGGTACTTGGGCAGATTCTATTATTACCTCTAAGCAAGCATCTTGAAAAGCAACTTTTGCAGTGATCCCTTTGGGGCGTAGGTGGCGGTTCATCAGAGATGCGATCGCCTGGATATCTCCCTGTTTTGCAAGTTCCAGAATATTCGGCTGTGTCATAACCACTAAAAGAGAAAATCTAGGAAAATAAACTTATATTCTCAGGATTCCCTCTTGACAGCCTTAAGTAACATTATGATGCAAGATATCAGCTAACCTGCGTTAAAATATCTAGGATAAAGATAGTCATTCACAGACTTTTGCAAAAAATACATTTTCCCTGTATCAACATCAAAAACTCTTGTTTTTGTGCTTGCCATAACATGATTAATATTAATTAGTTTAATTGCAATTTTCAATATGAAGTTTTATCGAGATCATGCTTGGCCCTCGACGCTGGAAGAAGCCATAGTTATCCAAGAAAAGCTGCGAGATGAAGTAATTACTGAAGATCAACTGCAAGAACCTATCCAGTACGTTGCTGGAGTGGATATGGGTTTTGAAGCTGATGGAACCATTAGCCGTGCAGCTGTTGCAGTACTGAGTTTTCCTGATTTGCAAGTAATTGAGACAAGCCTAGCACACCGTCCTACGACCTTTCCTTATGTTCCTGGGTTCCTCTCATTTCGGGAAATTCCAGCTGTTCTCGATGCCTTGGAAAAGATTAAAACAATACCAGATATCATCCTGTGTGATGGTCAGGGAATTGCCCATCCCCGTAGATTAGGTATAGCTAGCCATTTAGGGTTACTTATAGATATGCCGACAATTGGTGTAGCCAAGTCCAGGTTGGTAGGTAAGTATGAGGAATTGCCAGAAACAAAAGGCAGCAGCCAACCACTTATATATAAAGGTGAAACGGTTGGGGCAGTTTTGCGATCGCGCACAGGAGTAAAACCTCTCTACATCTCCAGTGGTCATCGAATTAGTTTACCAACAGCGATTGACTATGTATTACGTTGTACGCCCAAATATCGGCTGCCAGAAATGACGCGCATTGCTGATAAATTAGCCTCGGCGAAATAAATCTTGTTGAAATTTTTTTTAAATACTTGCTTGCACCGACTCAATCGTGTTAGGAATCGCACAGAAAGAAGTTGAAGTAGCTAAATACGATTTACGAAGTTAGAACCATGAACGCACTAACTTTACAGTGGCACGATGCAGGTCAAGATAAAACTCAGAACATTTACGAACAACAGCCAAGTAAAAATCTTGGCACTGTCCGCATCGGTCGTGACCCACTCCGGTGCGATATTATTCTGAGTCACCCTACTGTCTCTGGTTTACACGTCGAAATATTTTTTCATCACCAGCAACAGCGCTTTTATATTAGGAATTTGCGATCGCAAAATCCCCCCCTTATCAATGGACGGCAATTAGTCCAAGGTGAAATGCCTTTAACTGAGGGCAGTAGTATCTCTTTAGGACAAATAAAACTCAATGTTACTAGCGTTTCCACAGGTAGCATTCCAGCAACAATTTTGATGCCACCAGATCCACCAGTAAACATCGGACATCACCAGTATTCACCAACACCCCCCGCACCAC
Organism: Nostoc sp. CCCryo 231-06; assembly: GCA_023522315.1. Taxonomy (GTDB): domain Bacteria; phylum Cyanobacteriota; class Cyanobacteriia; order Cyanobacteriales; family Nostocaceae; genus Nostoc. The sequence continues at coordinate 25,354 of JAHCSU010000391.1, read as the reverse complement.
CGCCAGGAGTTTATGGCTTAGAATGCCCCAAATGTCATAAAGTTTCCCCAGGAGAGAATCTACAAATTGGCTGTCGTTGGTGTGGGACATCTTTAGCTGCGGCTGTGAGTGTGTTGGTAGGAGGGAATTAAGAGAGACGCGATAAATCGCGTCTGTACAAGAGTTTTTTCCATGCCCAATGCCCAATGCCCAATGACAAATGACAAATGACAAATGACAAATACTTCGGCTTCGCTCAGTACAAGTGACAAATGACTAATGAACAAATCCAATTGAGTTGGGAAGAACCAGCCACGGGTGAACGGCGAGAACCAAGGTTGAATATGCCGATCGCTTTTGGTCGAGAATTCGCTCGCTTACCTGCTGAATTTAGGGGAGTGCGCGTTTCTCGGATGCTACTTAACAGTAATGAAGTTTCTCGCTACCATGCCCTAATTGACTGGGAACAAGACCATCTGGTAGTGATTGACCAAAATAGCGTTAACGGTGTGTATGTCAATGGTCAACCACAAACGCGCAGTGTTCTGGCTAATGGCGATACGTTGCAAATTGGCCCATATCTGATTACGGTGACATTTGCTGTTAACGTACCCGCACCAGATACCAGCCTCCCTTCAACGATTCACTTCAACGCAAATACCAATCTTCCAGACCCCACCTTGCCTGTAGCCCAGCCCATAACGCCCTTGACGAGTAATTTCCCGCCACTAGCGTTTCAGGCACAAAATGTCGCTGTGCAAGCACTTCATGCTACAGGACTGCCAGTAGATGAATCTGATTATCTAGCGATCGGGGCGGGACTGGGTAGCTTTTTTTGGACTGATTTGCTGCGAATTAGTGGTGTGCAGGCTGAGAAAATTGTGGCTTTGGGATTAGAAGCGGAACCTTATGCTCGTTACAAGCGCCTTTGTTTGAATTCGCAAATTCCCTTATATGAAAGACTGCGTTCTAATTCTGACTCTTGTCCTGATAATATTTGGGGCTGGCCTAGTTATGCCTTGCGTGAAGCTTGGCACGATTGCACCAAGGGACAGATGAAATCAGCATTAAAGTATTTGTGGCAAGTGTTTGCTGAACCAACATTTGCAGAAACTTATACACCTCGTGCGGGTAATGTCTTTGATTCCATAGATAGGGAGGCGAAGCGCATTGGCTGGAATCAAATTTATCGCTATGGACGAGTTAGGGGAATTCGCAAAACTGATGATGGCAGATATTGCGTAGCCTATTCTCGCGCCCCAGGAAATTATGCTTTTTTAGTTAGTCGTTATTTACATTTAGCTACTGGGTATCCAGCAATTCAGTTTCTCCCAGATTTGCAAGCTTATAGAGAAAAATATCAAGATTTTAAGTCTGTCGTGAATGCTTATGAAGCTCACGATCATGTTTATGAGCAACTAGAGCAACAAGGTGGTACGGTATTGATTCGGGGGCGGGGAATTGTGGCTTCGCGGATTGTGCAGCGCATTTATGAAGCTAGAAAAAGAAATCGGAATATTGCAGTTTTGCATTTAATGCGATCGCCTAAACCTCAAGGCAACAAATTTCAAAATACCCAGCGCCTAGTCAAAAATCATTACGAATTTCAACCCTTTAACTGGCCAAAAGCCTGTTGGGGCGGCGAACTCCGGGCAATGTTAGAAAAAGCCACTCCCGATGAACGCAAAGGTTTACTAGCAGACTGGGGTGGAACCACCACCGCCGACCGCCAAGACTGGCAGCAAATTACTGCCCAAGGGTTAAGCGAAGGATGGTATCAAATTACCTTTGGTGAGGTGCTGGATGTAGAACGAGATGCCCAAAACCGGACTATTACCCATATCCGAGAACAAAGCTTTGGGGAAATGAAATTGCTAGCTGACTTTATTGTTGATGCTACCGGACTGGATGCCAAGGTAGATACCAATCCCCTCATAGCAGATTTGGTGAAACATTACAACTTGCCAGTGAATCATTTGGGGCGATTGACTGTAGCGAACAATTTTGAATTAGTAGAAATGCGTAGTGATAGAGGTGAAATGTATGCTGCTGGGGCTATTACTTTAGGTGGCCCTTATGCAGCAGTTGATAGTTTTTTGGGCTTGCAATACGCCGCATTAGTCGCCGTTGATGGACTCGCCGCCGCCCGTGCTACTGGAGTTCAAAGGTTGAATGTTGTAAGTTCCTCTGGGCAGTGGTTAAAGTGGGTGTTAAATCAGTCGCCTTAGTTTAAGAAGGCAGAAGGCATAAGAAATACAGTATTTACCTGACTGTTTTGAGTACCAAATCCCAAATTTGAGGTTCAAAAACTCAACGTTCGAGTAAAAAGGTGCAACGTTCGAGTAAAAAGGCTCAACGTTCGAGTAAAAAGGCTCGACGTTCAGGTTCAGAGGCTCAATGTTCAGGCTCAAAGGCTCAACGTTCGAGTAAAAAGGCTCGACGTTCAGGTTCAGAGGCTCAACGTTCAGGTTCAAAGGCTCAAAGGCTTAAGTATATGGGCGATACCTTCAGCCCGCCTGCGATTCAAATCGCAGGTTAACAGCACAAGTCAGTTAAAACTAACTCAAATTAACTAAAATTTAGTCCGTTTTAACGGACTTAAGCTATTAGCCTCGGAATTGATTCCGAGGCGGGATAGCAACGAAGCGAAAAATTTGCCTTTGCGAGTAAGCCTACTTTGTTTTTTTGCTTGTGGGGCGTACTAAAGTTTTAACTAAACCCGTAATCGCCACAATCACAGAAGCAATTCCCCGAATCGACAATGAAGTTAAAATTGCCGCCGCAAGAATAATTTCAGTCGGGCTGTATATGCGTTATCAATATGGTGTAGCTGAAGCTTTTGCATTGAGTTGGGAACAATTGGATGAAAATGCACAAGGCTTAGGCTGTTGGCTGAGTTTGTATGCCTTGGCTGATATTCCTTTTTCTGTTGAGGCGATAGAAGATGACAATGAACAAGAACTCTGGGAGAAAGCTATAGCAGAGTTACGGAAACTGCATTTAATACAATGGCAGGCTAAAGGAATATATCATTTACATCCACTAATTCGGCTATTTTTCCAAATGAAGTTGGATGAGTCAAGTAATGCAATTGAGGTGAAAACTGCTTTTGTAGCGCAGATAGTAGAGGTGGCAAAGCGAATTCCTCAACAGCTTAACCGTGAAGATATTTTCAATTTCACTTCACATATCCCCCATCTTGCAGAAGTTGCAACCCACTTAGCCGAGTATCTAAGCGATGGGGATTTAATCAGACCGTTCACAGGCTTAGGCTGGTTTTATCAAGGACAAGGGCTTTATCAGCAAGCAGAACCTTGGTTGCGGGAGTGTGTAAAAATTGCTGAAAATCGCCTGGGTTCGGAACATCCCGATATTGCTACTAGCCTGAACAATCTAGCAGCACTTTATAAATCTACAGGACGCTTTAATGAAGGCGAACCTCTGTATCAGCAAGCTTTGGAACTCTACAAACGCCTACTGGGAGACAATCATCCCGATGTTGCCACTAGCCTGAACAATCTAGCAGGACTCTACTGTTCTACAAAACGCTTCAGTGAAGGTGAACCCTTATTTGAGCAAGCTTTAGCAATTTGTGAACGTACTTTAGGTGTAGGTCATCCCGATACAATGATGGTTCGGGGAAATTATGCAAGATTTTTAAGAGAAGCATATCGCTAACGATCGCACCCTTTCAAAAAATCATACCAAATTGATGCCATACAACAGTTGTAGTTCAAATTTTAGCAGCGATCGCCCATCAATTCTAACTTCAAATAGCGATCGCTCCCTGTTGTCTCTTCCTTCTCTGCGAGACGCTGCGCTCTCTGCGCTCTCTGCGTCCTCTGCGGTTCGATTCTCAAACTTGAAACTTGAGGTTCAAAGGCTCAACGTCGAGCTTCACAGGCTCAAATGGTAATCCCTAACGGCAAGCCATTGCTTTTAAATGTTTCTATACAAATGTTATTTCTCTCCCGAAGAGAAAAGATTTCCAAATAGAGACAAACTATAATTAAAGATAAACATTATAAACTGTTTATGCAATGGGCTAACTTTCTAGCCAAAGAAGCTGCTACTCATGGCTTATCTCTAGAGCAAACAGCAGCTTTTCTAAAGTATTTTAATAATGAACATTTAGGTAAAAGTGAAGCTAAACTTGTCAGCGAATTAAACGTTGATGTTGCTGCTTTCAGAAAGTGGATAGGCGAGATATATCACAAGTTCGCTCAGAGTTATCCTGAGTTAGCTATTTCTAACAATTGGGACAAACTAGAAAAGTTACAAGCTTACCTGAGGGCAAAATATAATAGCGAATTGGATGTCCTCAAACCATTGGCGGCGATGAAATTATTAAAAACGCTCGTGCTTCGGGAACGACTGCAACAAGAACCTTGGGTTGCGAGAAGAATTTGTAAATTTTTAGGATATTTGCCTTTAACGTTAGAGTTAGTAGGGCGATATCTGGATAAAATGCCAGATTTTTCTCTGGAAACACTGCTGAAGCGGCTAGAGAAGAAACGAGTGGAACATGAACCAGTAGTCAATGGTAACTCATTGATGCCTTATGAATACGGTGTAGCCGAAGCTTTTGAATTAAGTTGGGAACAGTTGGATGAGAATGCACAAAGCTTTGGCTGTTTGCTAAGTTTGTGTGCCTTAGCTGATATCCCCTTATCTGTTGAAACGATAGAAGATGATAAAAAACAAAAACTTTGGCAGACAGCCATAGCCGATTTACTAGAATTGCATTTGCTACAACAGAAAAGTAAAGGAATTTATCATCTCAATCCCCTCATTCGGCAACTTTTTAAAATGAAGTTGGATAAGTCAAATGAGGTGGATGAAGCAAAAACTAACTTTGCAGTGATGATGTTAGAGGTAGCAAAGCTAATTCCGCAACAGCCCAATCCTGAAGATATTCTCAACCTCACTCCACATATCCCGCACATTACAGAAGTTGCAACCCGCTTATCCCAATATCTGAGCGATGAAAATCTAATTACTCTGTTTACCAAATTGGCCTGGTTTTATCAAGGTCAAGGACTTTATCAGCAAGCAGAATCTTGGTTGCAAAAGTGTGTAGAACTGACTCAAAATCGTCTTGGTTTAGAACATACCGATGTCGCTGCTAGTTTGAACAATTTAGCAGGATTTTACAAATCAACAGGACGCTACAGCGAAGCTGAACCTTTGTATCAGCAAGCTTTAAAACTTAGAAAACACCTGCTGGGAGACAACCATCTTGATGTCGCCACTAGCCTGAATAATTTAGCACAACTTTACGATTCTACAGGACGTTACAGCGAAGCCGAACCTCTGTATCAACAAGCTTTAAAACTGAGAAAACGGATGCTGGGAGAAGAACATACCGATGTCGCCACTACCTTGAGCTATTTAGCATTACTCTATGAATCTATAGGACGCTATAGCGAAGCCGAACCTTTGTATCAGCAAGCTTTAAAACTGTGGAAACGCCTAGTGGGAGAAGAACATCCCCATGTCGCCACTACTCTGAACAATTTAGCAGCATTGTACTGTTATACAGGACGCTACAGCAAAGCCGAACCCTTGCTTAAGAAAGCTTTAGAACTGAGAAAACGCCTGCTGGGAGAGAACCATCTCGATGTCACCACTAGCCTGAACAATTTAGCACAACTCTACGAATCTACAGAGCGCTACAGCAAAGCCGAACCCTTGTATCAAGAAGCTTTAGAACTGAGTAAACGCCTGCTGGGAGACAATCATCCTGATGTCGCCATTAGTCTAAACAATCTCGCAGCGCTCTACCGTAATACAAGACGCTACAGGAAAGCCAAACCCTTATTTGAGCAAGCTTTGAAAATTTGTGAACAAACTTTAGGTGTAAGTCATCCTACTACTATGACAATTCGGGCAAATTATGCCAGCTTTTTAAGAGAAGCATATCACTAGCGATCGCAAAGCGAAAGTCAAAAGTCAAAAGTCAAAAGTCAAATACTGAAGGACTAAAACAAATCAACCTATAGGCATCCTTTTAGCCACTGTCTTTGGGAGAAGATAAATTAACTCAAAAATTACGAATTACGAATTAGTTAAAATAATATCTCCCTCTCCACCAGCGAAGAGGGAGATAGATTCTACTTACATCCTAAAGACTGGCGAGTATCTACACCAGTTTTAGAATTAACACCACTTGCCTTAACACAAAGTTTTTTTACTTGCGTCCCATCTAAAATTGCATTTGTAAAATCAGCACCTGTGACATTTACATCATCAAAAATAGAACGCAGCATCATTGCATCAGTCAACACAGCATCACTTAAATCAGCATCCTTAAACTTTGTTAGATAGGCTATGCCTTCACTAAAATCAGCACCATGCAGATTTACTCCCTCCAGCAGAGTACCGTTAAACACGACACCACGTAAGTCAGCATTGCTAAAATTAGCATTTTCTAATTTGAGATTGGTAAACTCAGTACTAACTAAACTTTGACCGGAGTAATCTTTGCCCTTGAGTTCATCATTACCCACAGAACGGGTAATACTGGAAGAACTTGCAGCTTGCGCCGATAAGGGAAACAAAAAAAGAACCATAGCTAACGCAAAGCTAGCTAACAGTCGCCAATATTTCATAATGTCTTCTTAATAAATCTCAACACTTCCACCATTAACTATTAAACCTCACAGAAGACGACAAGGGGACAAGGAGACAAGGGGGACAAGGGAAATAACCATGCCTAATGCCCTAATTCAATGCACAAGACTGTAAAACTAGAAAGCATCTCGTAGGATGATAGATGTTGAGGTGCGATGCCTAACGGCAAGTTGCTCCGCATTTACGCAAAATTATCTGTGGCTAATCAAGAAAACAACGCCCAATCTCCGGCGCGAACCCCTTTGTATCAACTGGGTGTAGAACTTAAAGCCCGCTTTACCAGCTTTGGCGGTTGGGAAATGCCTGTGCAATTTAGTGGCATTAGCCGCGAACACGACGCTGTAAGAAATACAGCTGGAATGTTCGATATTTCTCACATGGGCAAATTTACCCTCCAAGGTAAAAACCTCATTTCTCAACTCCAGCCTTTAGTGCCTTCAGACTTGAGTCGATTGCAACCTGGACAAGCGCAATACACTGTCTTGTTAAATCCCCAAGCAGGAATTATTGACGACATCATTGTTTATTATCAAGGTGAAAACGCCATTGGTATACAGAGGGCATTCATCATCGTCAATGCTTCAACCTCTGCTAAAGATAAAGCATGGCTATTGCAACACCTTGACCTGGATAAAGTGCAATTCCAAGACCTTTCACCAGAAAAAGCTTTAATCGCAGTGCAAGGGCCAAAAGCGATTAAATACCTCCAGCCATTAGTGCAAGAAGACTTACAACCAATCAAAGCCTTCGGACATTTAGAAGCAACCCTATTAGGTAAACCTGCCTTCATGGCCCGCACAGGTTACACCGGAGAAGATGGCTTTGAGGTGATGGTAGACCCGGATGTGGGGGTAGAATTATGGCGAAGTCTCCATAATGCTGGTGTTATCCCCTGTGGACTCGGTGCGAGAGACACTCTGCGGCTAGAAGCGGCAATGGCACTTTACGGACAAGATATCGATGACACCACCACACCCTTAGAAGCAGGTTTGGGGTGGCTAGTTCACTTAGATACCAAAGGCGAATTTGTTGGTCGGGAAATTTTAGCACAGCAAAAAGCCACTGGAGTGCAGCGCCGATTGGTCGGTTTGCAAACCCAAGGACGCAACATTGCTCGTCACGGCTATCAAGTCTTATCAGCAGGTAAAGTTGTAGGAGAAGTTACCAGTGGCACCTTGTCGCCTACACTTGGTTATCCCATTGCTTTAGCTTACGTTCCTACCCAACTAGCAACCATTGGTCAACAGCTAGAAGTCGAAATTCGCGGCAAAGCTTACCCAGCAGTTGTAGTTAAACGTCCCTTTTATCGGTCAAAAAATCGTGTCGCCAACTGATAAGCATCGAGGTTTTTGAGGAATAATGTGTTGTGAGTTAGTCAATCTACAGTAAGGTTCATTACCAGATATGGCTTGGATGACTTTTGGGGCAATAATTTTTTTGATAAGGGAGAGGAAATGATATGTCTTTTGAATATCCTCAGGATTTTAGATACCTGGATTCTCATGAATACGTGCGAATAGATGGTGAAATTGCCACCATTGGTATTACTGAATTTGCTGTACATGAATTAGGCGATATCGTCTTTTTAGAACTGCCAGAAATTGGCGACGCTCTTACTAGGGGAGAAAACTTTGGCACAATCGAATCAGTCAAAGCCGTTGAAGAACTTAATTCACCAGTGACAGGCACAGTTATAGAACGCAATGAAGCCTTAATTAATTCTCCCGAAGATGTGTCAGAAGACCCCTACGGGGAAGGGTGGTTTTTGAAAGTGCGCGTCAATGACCCTGATGAAGTTGAGGATGCCTTGACAGCAGATGAGTATCGCGCACAAGTAGAAGGGGAGTAGGGAGTGGGGAATGAGGGCGACAAAAAGGATAAGGTAAAATTTTCTCCCTTGTCTCCCCCATATCTCCCATTTCCTACTCCACCCGAAGATAATTCATGAAATTTAGATGAACTGAAAAGTTACACCCACTTCTCATGAGTATTTATTGCAAAATATGAAATAGTACCATCTGGAGAGTAATTTGTGGTATTAAACGCCCCTATTCTCAAGTCTAATGAGCAGCAAGTGCTGGACGAAAAAAGTCAAAAGTTAAGTAGTTTTGTGCCAAGACACATTGGCCCTAACTCCGAGGATATCCAGCAAATGCTTAAGGTTTTGGGGTTTCCCAGCCTGGATGCCCTAATCAACCAAACAGTCCCGCAGGCAATTCGGCTGAAGCAACCGTTAAAGTTACCAGAAGCCGAAAGTGAGTATGCAGCACTAACATCATTAAAAAAAGTTGCTGCCAAAAATCAGGTTTTCCGTTCGTACATCGGTATGGGATATTACGACAGTATTACCCCACCGGTGATTGGGCGTAATATCCTAGAAAACCCCGGTTGGTATACTGCTTACACTCCTTATCAGCCAGAAATTGCCCAAGGGCGATTAGAAGCACTGCTAAATTTCCAAACCCTGATTATAGACCTTACAGGTTTGGAAATCGCCAATGCTTCTTTACTTGATGAAGCCACAGCCGCAGCTGAAGCAATGAGCCTAAGCTATGGTGTTTGTAAAAATCAGGCAAATGCCTATTTCGTCTCTGATGACTGTCATCCCCAAACTATCGACGTGTTGCAAACACGCGCTCAACCATTAGGGATTAAAATTATTGTTGGCGATCATCAAACATTTGATTTTGATCAACCAATTTTTGGGGCTGTTCTGCAATACCCCGCTAGTGATGGCACCATTTACGACTACCGCGCTTTTATAGAAAAAGCCCATGCTAAGGGTGCATTGGTGACGGTAGCAGCAGATCCTTTAAGTTTAACTTTGCTTACCCCTCCTGGGGAATTTGGCGCTGATATTGCTGTAGGCAGCACCCAGCGCTTTGGTATTCCGTTGGGATTTGGGGGGCCTCACGCGGCATACTTTGCTACGAAGGAAGAGTATAAGCGGCTGGTTCCAGGGCGAATTGTCGGAGTATCAAAAGATGCCCAAGGTAAGCCTGCATTACGTCTCGCCTTGCAAACCCGCGAACAGCACATCCGCCGCGAAAAAGCTACTAGTAATATTTGTACTGCACAGGTGTTGCTGGCGGTAATGGCGAGTATGTACGCCGTCTATCATGGGCCAGATGGACTTAAGAAAATTGCTGAAAACATCCACTCCTTGACGGTGTTACTGGCGGAAGGACTGAAGCGTTTGGGTTACAGCGTCGTTTCAGAATCTTTCTTTGATACTTTGCGAGTAGAACTAGGAATACACAATTTAGAAGATATTCTGGCAAATAGCGAACAACTTCAAATTAACTTACGGATTTTTGATGCAACTGCTGTTGGTATCTCGCTGGACGAAACTACCACAGTAGATGATGTGCTTCACATCTTAGCAATCTTTGCAGGTGAAAAAGAACTACCCTTCAGCTTGGAAGAATGGTTTTCTCCACTTCTCTCCATCTCCGCCTCCCCCCATCTCTCTCTCTCCCGTACCAGTACATATCTCACCCATCCTGTTTTTAACCGCTATCACTCAGAAACTGAATTATTGCGCTATCTGCACAAGCTAGAAGCTAAGGACTTGTCGCTAACAACATCGATGATTCCCTTGGGTTCTTGCACAATGAAGTTGAATGCAACAGCAGAGATGATTCCGGTAAGTTGGGAGGAATTTGGCAAGATTCATCCATTTGCCCCTGCGTCGCAAACACAAGGTTATCAAATCCTATTCCAGCAATTTGAGGCATGGTTAGCTGAAATTACTGGTTTTGCCGGAATTTCTCTGCAACCAAATGCTGGTTCTCAGGGCGAGTATGCTGGACTTTTAGTAATTCGTCAATATCACGAAAATCGGGGTGAAGCACACCGGAATGTTTGTTTGATTCCCACTTCTGCACACGGGACAAACCCAGCCAGTGCGGTGATGTGCGGGATGAAGGTGGTAGCAGTTGCCTGTGACTTACAAGGTAATATTGACGTTGATGACCTGAAGGCTAAGGCAGAAAAACACAGCAATGAACTCGCCGCCTTAATGGTGACATATCCCTCAACTCATGGTGTCTTTGAGGAGCCAATTCAGGAAATCTGCGCTGTTGTCCATAGTCACGGTGGACAAGTTTACATGGATGGGGCAAATATGAACGCCCAAGTGGGAATTTGCCGTCCTGGGGATATTGGCGCAGATGTCTGCCATTTAAACTTGCACAAAACCTTCTGTATTCCTCATGGTGGCGGTGGCCCTGGTATGGGGCCGATTGGTGTCGCCTCTCATCTTGTGCCATTTTTGCCCGGACATCCTGTAGTAGGGAGTGGGGAGTGGGGAGAGACGCGATTAATCGCTGGAGGAGAGACGCGATTAATCGCGTCTGTACAAGAAGGTGGGGAAGAAATTTGTAATTCCCAACGTATTGGTGCTGTGGCGGCTGCGCCTTGGGGTAGTGCTAGTATTTTGGTGATTTCTTGGATGTACATCGCCATGATGGGTGCAGATGGTTTAACCGAAGCAACTAAGGTGGCGATTCTCAATGCTAATTACATTGCCAAGAAACTGGAATCGTACTATCCCGTTTTGTATCAGGGAAAAAATGGTCTAGTTGCCCATGAATGTATTTTAGATTTGCGATCGCTCAAAAAATCAGCTGCAATCGAAATTGATGATGTTGCCAAGCGTCTGATGGATTACGGTTTCCATGCGCCGACTGTCTCCTGGCCTGTAGGGGGTACAATCATGGTGGAACCTACAGAAAGTGAATCTAAACAAGAGTTAGATCGTTTCTGCGATGCGTTGATTTCTATTCGCCAAGAAATAGCCGAAATAGAATCAGGTAAGGTGGATACCCAAGATAATGTTTTGAAGAACGCACCCCACACCGCCGAAAGTCTCATCACCAGCGAATGGCATCATCCTTATTCTCGTGAACAAGCTGCTTACCCTGCGCCTTGGACTCGTGAGTATAAATTCTGGCCTGCTGTTGGCCGCATTGATGCAGCCTTTGGTGATAGGAATTTTGTTTGTTCTTGTCTGCCAATGGATGCTTATTAAGAGACGCGATTAATCGCGTCTGTACAAGAGTTAGGAGTAGAGACGCGATTAATCGCGTCTGTACAAGAGTTAGGAGTTAGGAGTCTTAATTGCTAACTCCTCTAATTCATCCTTTACAGATAAAGGCTGATACCCCAATGCAAAAGCTTTAGAACTATCTAAAGAAACATCTGCTGGTCTAGGCGCTGCCATTTTCACATCTTGTTGACGGCAGGATTTGAGTTTGGTGGCGGGAAGTTTAAATACCTCAACTAATAGCTGCCCAAAATCATAACGTGAAATCCGCTCTTTTCCACCTAAGTGAATGATGCCGTTAACTTTTTCTAATGCTAATAAAAGTCCTTTGGCGGCAGTTGTTCCACTTACTGGGGTGCGAAATTCATCAATAAATAAATTTAGTTCTTTTTCTGCTTGTAAAGTTTGAATAAATGGCTGAATAAAGCTTTTCGCTATGGGTGTTTCTGCACCAAACATTAACGGCATCCGACACACTGCTGTCATGGGATATCTTTCTAGCATACCTGCTTCCGCCATGACTTTTTGCTCACCGTAAAGATTCACAGGACACACGGCATCTGTTTCTCTATAGGGAGCATTTAAACCATCAAAAACCAAATCGGTTGAGGTAAAAGCACAAGGAATAGAATTATCTGCACAAAGTCCGGCAATATTGCATGATGCTATAACGTTAATTGCGTGTGATTCTTTGGGGTTTGTTTGACAAAAATTTGGTTGCGAATGTGCGGCAGTATGAATAACTGCTTCTGGTTTGACATCATTAAATATACGTTTCACTTCCTGAAAATTTGTTAAGTTCGCTTTTAACATTTTTATGGCAGTAATCTCTAAAGGATGGGATAAATAAGTGCCATAAATCTCCCATTCTTGTTTTGCAAGCTCGCAAATATGCCATCCTAAAAAACCACTTGCTCCGGTGATTAACAATTTTTTCATGTCTAATCGTAAACCGCTCAAGAAAAAATCTTTGTTATGGCAAGCTTCTATTCTACACTGAATGGTGGTTATAAAATCCTATTGTAGTAATTCATGAAACTGCTTTTCACTACGCACTTTGCTAAAGTCTGGGTCAGTTTTTGCTAAGTTTTTGTATTTATCAGGAACAAACTGGATTGCTTTATCTAAATTCTCAATTGCTAATTCGAGATTGCTTTGTAAAGCATAAGAGCAAGCTTTGTTGTAATATGCTTGGTGCAAATCTGGCTTGATAGCGATCGCTCTATCATAAGATACAATAGCATCTTGGTAGCGGTGCAGCTTTGCCAGAGCAATGCCTCGGTTAATTAAGGCTTCATCTTTGTCGGGTTGGATGGCGATCGCTTTGTCGTAAGATGCAATAGCGTCTTGGTAGCGTTGTAACGATGTTAAGGCGATGCCACGATTATACCAGGCTTCATCTTTGTCGGGTTTGATGGCGATCGCTTTGTCGTAAGATGCCAGAGCATCTTTGTAGCGTTGCAGAGATGTTAAGCCTATGCCACGGTTAATCCAAGCTTCAGGACTCTCAGCTTTGATAGCGATCGCTCTATCATAAGCTTTTATTGCATCTTCGTAACGTTGTCCATCTAATAAATTATTACCTTGATGAAAGAAATCTTCTACTTTCTGGGTAGCCTTCGCTTCTATGAAAAGCTGGGTTACATTATTCTCTTGCACAAGTTGTGTAGTCTTTTCTGTTGATGAGTTTGCCCCACCACTACAGCCAAATGCGAAGAAAACTATCAAGCCAGATGCAACGAAGCAGCGCTGAAAAACCATGCTGTACCTACAAAATTTATAAAATGATGTTAAAAGTTGTTCATTTTTTGAACATTATCAAAATCCACTAGTCTTTACCCATTAATTTCCTTATATTTTGAGAAATAACTTTTTCGAGGATGCATAGAAGCTTCTTCAAATCAAGCGTACGATACATTATCATATTAAATACACATAAAGCAATTGCTTAGAACCTATTTCACTCAAAAAACAATTATTTGTGTTGCTATAGCAATGCGTCCAGGAGTTACGAACAAAAAGATCCCCGACTTCTTGAAAAAGTCGGGGATCTGAGCCTCTCGGTGGAGAACGAATCAAATAGGAGTGGAGCTTTCATATTTTGCTAAGTAGGTGGGCGAGGTTTATTTCACCCTGAGTGACCTCTACAACGCCAGCAAAAATCCTGATCATCAGGTAGGGGCAATTCATGAATTGCCCCTACAGCGTATACTTTTGCGTAAGTTTTAATACATTAAATAGACCTTTGGAAAAAGTCTATTTAATGTATAACTTAGTGATAATATACTCCGTCTGTACAACGCTTAACTAATCCCAAACACTGACTCGACAGTTGACTTAATCGAATCCCGCGCATCTTTCAAAGTTTGGCTAATGGGATGCTTTGCCTGCAAAAATGCGCGGGCACAATTGCGTCCCGGCATTCCCGAAATCGAACCACCTGGATGAGTCCCTGCACCAGTCAAAAATAGATTATCAATTGGCGTTTTGTAGTTGGCTATTTCTGGCAAGGGACGGAAAAATATCATTTGATCTAAGGTCATGTCAACATGATAATAATTCCCTTTGTACGCACCTAATCTTTCTCCTAGTTCTGCTGGACTTTCTACACGACGGGCGATAGTTGCACTCTTAACATTCGGTGCATAGTCTGCCAACTTATCAATCACCTTATCTGCAACTTTGTTTTTCAATTCATCTGTCCAACCAGTACCTTTTAAACCAGTGCCTTCTGCACCGGCAATTTGATAAGGGGCAAAATACTCAATCCATAAAGTGTGCTTACCTGGTGGTGCTAATGTGGGGTCTAAATAACTAGGCATCACCACATACATTGATGGGTCAGCATCAGGAATTTCTCCCAAGGTACATTTACTATGAGCCTGTTCTACATGAGTCACAGAATCTGCAATCAAGATAGAACCAACGAGATATTCATCTTTGTGCTCGTGGTGTGGAAAGCGTAGTGGTTCGTCTAAAGCCAAATCTATTTTGAGGATGGTTTCGTTGTTGTTAACAATGCGGCGTTCTAATCTTTCCCATAAATTTGGGTCGGCTCCATCAACATCGCTTTTATCAGTCATTTGTAAGAACAACCGCTTGGCATCGATATTAGAAATAACCCCGTATTTAGCACGATATTCTGTACCACCAGCCACTCGCACACCAACAGCTTTTCCATCATCAATTAAAACTTTTTCAACATGCTGATCTGTCAGAATAACGCCACCTTTACTTGTGACTAAATTCACCAAAGCTTGCACTAGTGCGCCAGTTCCGCCGCGAGGTCTTGCCATACCAGGGTTGTGACGCATTGCCATCATAATTGCCCCAATAGCAAGGGTTTTTTGCGATGGTGGCGCACCAAGTTCTGATGCTAGTCTTGCTAATGGTGCTTTCAGGAATTCTTCATCAAACCATTCGTTAAGTAAATCTTCGGCGCTGGTTAACATGGTGCGAATGAAGTCCAGCGTTTTGTTTGGAGAACCAATAACCGAAAATAAATCTTTTAGTTTGGTGATGTCGTAGTTACCAAGGATGTCTATAATTGACTTTGGCGGTGCATTAAACATGGGAATCATTGCACCTAGCGATCGCTGCCAATAGTCTACAAATTCGGCGTACTTTTTGGCATCACGTTCACTGTAACGGGCAATTTCTGCACAAGTCTTTTCCACCGACTTATGTCCTAAGAAATACTTGCCATCAGGATGAGGACAGAAAACTACTGGATCGCATTCTAAATAATGCAAGCCATATTTCTCTAATTCTAATTCTTCAACAACTGGCCCCAAGTGAATAAATTCATGATCAATAGCACACAAGTTAAATTTAAATCCAGGAGCTTCTTCGGGTAAACATTCTTCAGTTGTTGCTGCACCACCTGGAACAGAACGCTTTTCCAGTAACAGGACGCTATAACCAGCTTTTAGCAAGTAAGCTGCACAAACTAACCCATTGTGTCCAGCACCGATAAGCACAACATCATACTCTTGCATAGTTGAAATTTAGAAATAAGTAGGTTTCTAAATAGTAGAAACATTTTACTACTTTTACATCATCCTTCAGTAACAAAAATTATCTTTAACTACCGCCAATACTACTAAGGAGATGATGCATTTAACGATGATGGTATTTGGCGCATTTGAGTTTCTACCATCAGTATTAAACTACCAACTTCTACTTTTATATCTTTAATATTAAACACCATATCTTCCCATTTAAAATATGGTATATTCATCAATTCTTTGGCTTTGTGCATTAAAGCTGTAACTAATTCTATGGAAATTCCCCCTCCCTCAGTGCAGTTAAAACTCTCCAGCATTGCGGGTTGTGAATGAGTGCGTGGACGGGCGATCGCAGTGTAAGCGAAAGGGCGAGTATTTCCCTTTTCCTTTAACAGCACCTTTCCCCTACATTCTATTTTGCCATCACCAGGTAAAAATACCTGAATTTTTTGCGGTTCAAAACTAACAATATCGCCATCTACATCTAACTCCAACTTTTGCATCTGGCTGCGAATCAAGTCTGAAGTCAAGGCGTGGTTAATATCTACTTCTGTAACTATAATGCGAGCTATGGCATTTACTGGCTCATTAAGTTCTATTTGACCAAAAATAGCGCTGAAGGGATTAATGGCAATACTTTCTGTTTGCAGTTTTATTTCCTGTACCCGAATGCCTTCTTGGATAACTAATCCTTGGCCTGTAACCGAAACTCCATCTGCCTGTCCCTGAACTATTTTCAACAGATCGGTTTGTACATCTATTTCTATTTCTTCTACTTTATCTAGCTTTTCGGATACTCTCCTTTCAGCTTCCTGGGATATAAATTTTTCCTCCAACCGATTCTCATCAGCCATGAATTAGTAATCTCCTAAATGTCCTCTTACTAGCTACTGTAAAGGCTAGCTCCTAACAAGCGAATCTACATTGCGGTATATATACGTAAGTCGGAGGATTGAGTAATCAAGTAGAAAGTGTTGTTTGTCTTTTAAGTTTTGCTTTTTTGGTAACAATCATTTTTACACCGCCGCTAGGAACAATGGTAATACCACGACGGACTGGATGCACTGGACGTTTATCAGTAAGGGTTAGTTCAAAATGGGATAATATTATGGCTGTTACTAATTTGATTTCATACATGGAAAATGCGGCACCGATGCAACCGCGATAACCCCCACCGAAGGGTAAATATTCGTAAGGTGAAAATTTTTGGTTGAGAAATCTTTCTGGACGAAACTGTTCTGGTTCTGAGTAAATGTCCGTTCGGCGGTGTGCTAAATAAATACAAGGAACTAAAACTGTTTCTGATGTAAATTCATGCCCCATAATTTCTACTCTATCTTTTACCATTCGCGGTGTGCAAATTAAAGCAATAGGATGAATTCGCAGTGTTTCTTGAGAGACGGCGGTGAGATAAGGTAATTGTGTAATTACTTCAGGATTTGTGAGATCATCCAAGGTGTTTAGTTCTTGCATTAACTGATGTTTCACCTCTGGGTGAGAGTGAATTAAATAAAATACCCAGGCTAATACACCAGATGTAGTTTCGTAACCCAACAGCAATAATGAAACTAGTTGATCGCGTAATTCTTCATCTGTCATCTGTTGCCCATTTATGTCACGCGCTGACATTAGCATACTGAGAATATCTGTACGCGTAGCAGTATTTTGCAAACGTCTTTCAGAAATTTCTGCATAGATGAGTTTGTCAATTTGCTCTCGTCTTTTTAAGAAAATTCCCCAAGGACTCCATGCACCTAAATCTTGTTGCAGCAAAGGAAAGAAAAACAGGCTAGAATACCAAGGTTTAGTTACGTCTTCTAATAAAGAACTCAATTTTTCTTTTAATTCTTGGTAACGCGCACCATTAGTAATACCAAATACCACTTTTAATATAATTTCTAAAGTGATATTTGACATTAAGCTGTGTATACAAATATCTGTACCTGATGTCCAATTTTGTGTAATTTCTTCGGTAATTTCACAAATTGCTTGTCCATAAGATTTTAAATTATCGCCATGAAATGCTGGTAGTAATAACTGCCGTTGTTGTTGGTGCGATCGCGCCTCTTGAAATACAATAGAATTCTCTCCAAACAAGGGTTTAAATACATGGGTTGCTTTCTTAAAATCTAACTTTTGTGCAGGGATGGCAAAACAATCACTAATTGCTTGGGGATGGCTTAAAAATACTATCGGTGGTGACTTTAAACCCATTACCCGCATTGTGAAAATGTCACCATAGTTAGCAGCATACTTTTCTAAAGTTTTTGTGGGTTGAGCAATTAATTGCAGAGTTTGTAGCAATGCTGGTGTGCGTAGATTATCAAGTAATTTCATTGTTTATTCGATACTTTTAAGATTTACTAAGCTGCAAATAATTCAATACGATTGAGCTATGGCTTGATCCTCCCTAACCCTTCTTAAAAAGGAGGGAATTAGAACAAGCTTTAAAAACTTTTTAGGAGAATTTTCTAGAGGAAAAACCTACTAATTGAAACGTAGTAGCAAATAAACACCATTAAATTTTACAAGGACAATAATAATATTTTTTTGGATCTTTAGACGCATTTACGGAAAAAACTTACTAAATATATTTTGGGTGGATGCCCAGTTAAATTACGTCTTTTGGTTATATACAAATGTCATACATTGGTGTATATTACAGCCTTAAAACCCATTCTTTTCACAGTTGCAATATATTCAAATCCCCCATAGCCCTCTTTGAAGTAGGCCTATGGGGGATTATGTAAAAGCATTGGAAATCTATCTAACATGTATAGATGAAAGTTGAAAATTTGCTGAACGCAACCATCAAACCTCGCAGCGTCAAACAGTGGTTGTCTGTAAAATGGGGGACTTCAATTGACGTTGACTCGTGACAACCATGTTGATGGGATGATCTGGGCCTGTCACTAAACCACGGCGTTTAGGTCGCACTTCACCATTGTCAACTAGTTCTAATTCTCGGCTGGAAAGGATTTTAGCAAGTGCTAGCTTCATTTCCAACTGGGCAAATGCTAAACCAATACAGCGCCTTGCACCACCTCCAAAGGGCAAGTATTCATAAGGAGAAAATTGCCGTTCTAAAAAGCGTTCTGGTTTAAACTGCTTAGGTTCCGGGTATAAATCTTCTCGGTGGTGGGTCAAGTAAATTGAACCAATAACGGTTGTACCTGGTTCAAGTTCGTAGCCACCCAGAGATAGAGGTGTTCTGACTACTCTGGGAAAGGTCAACATTGCTACTGGGTAAATTCGCAAGGTTTCGGAACAAACAGCGTTGAGGTAGGGTAATTTAAAAATGGCGCTGGGGTCAGGGTTATCACCCAGGCTATCTAGTTCTTCCAGTAACTTTTGGCGTACTGATGGGATTTTGTGAATCCAGTAAAATGCCCATGCAATCGCTGTTGCTGTGGTTTCGTGACCTGCTACCAACAGAGTCATTAATTCATCGCGTAACTCTTCATCGGTCATCGGTTGACCTGCTTCATCCCTAGCTGCCATGAGTAAGCTGAGGATATCTGTGCGTGATGGGTCTGGTTGTTCTCGACGTTCCCGAATTTCTTCGTATATAAGTTTATCAGCATTCTGCTGTCGGCGCATCTGCTTTCCCCAGAAATTAATCGGGCCAAAATCCCTTTGCAAAGCTGGAAAATAAAGCAAAGCGACACTCAACACAGAACTTCCCTTTTCTAGCATTTCACCCAAAAAATGCTGTAATTTTTCGGCGCGTGGCCCTTCATCTAGCCCAAACACAGCTTGCATAATCACCCGTAGGGTAATAGCTTGGGCAACAGACCGGATATTGAAGGGTTGCCCTATCTGGTATTGGCTGATGACTTTCTCGCTAATATCACTAATTATTTCACTATAGCTTCGCATTCTTTCCCCGTGAAAGGGTGGCAATAACAACTGCCGTTGGCGCTGGTGTTCCGCACCACTGATGGTAATCACAGAACGCTTACCAAGCAAAGATTCAAACACCAGATTTGTATCACCAGGTGCTTCTAACCCTTTGGTATCGTTTGTCAAAATCTGCTGTAGCACTTCGGGGTTACTGACAAATATCAATGGCGGAGATTTACTTTCTAATCTGACGATGAACATGTCCCCATATCTTTCGGCACAAGTTTCCATAAATGACATGGGGCTGGTAATCCAGCGTAGCATCTGTAAAACTGCTGGGCTTTGCGGGCCATTCGGTAATTTCATAAAATTCTTTTGTTAATTTATATCTTGTTCTTACTTTAACTAACTAAAACTCATAAATTTTTGTTTATTCAAGTTACTTATGCTGAGGTTGCAAAAAAGCAATAAACTGTTACAACCTCGAAGATGTAAAATTTTTGTTAAATTCAACGAGCATCTACAGTTTCACCTCATCGTCAAAAGGTACTCAGCATGACTGCAATCTCCCCAAAGGCATCTTCAGCGCTTCCCAATTTTTCTGAAGGGATTCAATATTTTGGTGAAGCTTTACCAGATTTTGAAACTTATGGTGCAACACCTGCTATAGAATCGGGCAAAGTAGCGATCGCATCTCCCACAGACAAAGCAGCTGTATATCAAACTTTACTGGCTGCCGATGCCCTCCGCTACCTGACTTTGCAAGTTACCGCTAGTAAAGCTTCTGGACATCCCGGCGGATTCGCCAGCCAAGCGGAAGCTTACGCATCTCTTGTCATGCTGGGATACAAGAACATTATTACTGAAGTGGGACACCACGCCCCTGGATTTTATAGTGCCATGTTCTTGGATCGATCGCTAGAGGACATGGGAATCTTTACAGTCCAACAATTGCGCGATCGCTTCCGAGAAAAGCACGGACTTTTAGGACACCTTTCTGGTTTCATTCCCGGTATTCTCGCACCTGCGGGGCCTTTGGGACAAGGGCAACACTTTGCAATGGCGGCTGCACTGTTGCACAAAGATAAGTTGTTCCCCTTTACAGTGGGTGATGGTGGATTGGGTGAGCCTTATATTGTAAGTGCGATCGCGCACTTCCATACAGCTTATCCTGCTGTCACTAACTTCTTGCCGGTGCTGGTGTGGAACGGTTACAGCCAAGAACATCACAGCATGGTTTCCCTGAAAACCAATGAACAGATGCAAGCATATTGGCAAGGTAACGGTTTTGATGAAGTCGTGTTAGTTGATGCCAAAGATTTCGACGATCAAAACCAACCAGGGGATTACGTTGATAGTACCGCCTTTTCCTTCGAGAAACGGCTAGCATTCACTCAAGCAGTACTTTCGGGTGTAGATAAAGCAGCGCTATCAGCATTGGGCGGTAAACTTACCGTCTTTATTATTAAACAACTCAAAGGTGCAGGAGTCCACGCGCGGGGGGCAAAATCTCACAACCTCTATCCCAAAGATACTCTGGATGCTCCGCATATTATCAGTGCATTGCAAACCCGTGCTTTGTCTGCGGAAGCTTGGCAATTAGTGCGAACAAATGCAGAACGCGCCGGTGGTGGCCCAGCAGCAAAAACTGTAGTGACAGAATTTGAATTACCATTACCAGAGTTAGGCGAATTACCTTTAGAAGAATATGCAGTTGGCGGCGAACCAAAAGTTTCTACAACTGCAATGGGACGATTAGTAGGAATAGTTGGAAATAAAGATCGGAATTTTCTTGTCACCAACGCCGATGGTAACGAAGCATCAGGAATTGCCAACATAAATCAAGCATTAAAGATTATTCACCCCACAACCGACGACTTATATAATCAAGCCCCAAATGGACAAGTTTATGAACCATTGAGTGAAGATGCTTGTGCCGGTTTAGCTGCCGGTTTAGCGTTAATGGGTTCACGAACTTTGTGGTGTTCCTACGAATCTTTTGCCATCAACGGATTACCAATTTGGCAAACTGTAACCCAAGCAATGGCAGAATTGCGCCGTCAAACTCCCTCGACTATTACTTTATTCACAGCAGGCGCATTAGAGCAAGGGCGCAACGGTTGGACTCACCAACGTCCAGAAATTGAAGCTTACTTTGCTTCGTTGATGAGAAATGGAAATGTTTTCCCATTATTTCCGCCTGATGCTAATAGTATTCAAGCTTGTTATGACTGGGCGTTGAAAACTAAGAATAAGGGAGTTGTGATTACAGCAAGTAAATCGCCGTTGCCAATTCGCACCACTTTAGAACAAACTCGTCAAGGGTTGCGTGATGGTGCGGTGCTATTACATGAAGTCGCTGGTGATAAACAAGTTGTATTTGCTGTAATTGGCGATTTAACATTAATACCAGTATTTGAAGCTGCGGCTTTCTTGGAAACTGAAGGTATTGGTGTCAAGATAGTTACTGTGATCAATCCTCGCCAATTGTACCGTAGCCATGATACTGCGTGGGAAACTTGTTCTGAACCCGAAGGTGGTTTCTTGGATGATGCAGCATTTGCCGAACTATTTGATGGCGATGCGCTAATTGCTGTCACTGGTGGCGCTGCGGCGATGCTAGAACCAATTCTGTTACGGAGTACAGCGAAGCGCGATACTTTCGCGTGGAAGCGTGGGGAAACTACAGCCAGTGCTGGAGAGTTGATGGCATTTAATGGATTAACTGCTGAAGCGTTGACGAAACGTGCGATCGC
This sequence comes from Nostoc sp. CCCryo 231-06, assembly GCA_023522315.1. Lineage (GTDB taxonomy): Bacteria > Cyanobacteriota > Cyanobacteriia > Cyanobacteriales > Nostocaceae > Nostoc. The sequence continues at coordinate 3,089 of JAHCSU010000391.1, read as the reverse complement.
ATTAGTGCATTAAGGCTAGAATTGTCTTTTATTTTATCGCATTTATACGTATACAAACGCTGAAAAACTGCGTTGTAATGCGTATATTTGCGGTTTTTTGTTTCAAAACTTGATTTAGAAGTTCAAAACTTGATTTAGAAGTTCAAAACTTAGTTTAGAAGTTCAAAACTTGATTTAGAGGTTCAAAACTTAGTTTAGGAGTTCAAAACTTGATTTAGAAGTTCAAAACTTGATTTAGGAGTTCAAAACTTGATTTACGAGTTGAAACGAAGCGCAATACTTTTGCTTGCAAGCTTGGGTAAACTACAGCCAGTGCTAGCGAGTTGGTGGAGGTTTGACAAAAGGTGCGATCGTTTTAGTGCATTAAGACTGGGTTTTAATAATTAGAAAAATCTGAAATTTTAGCAGATGTACGCAGATAGATGCCGATAGATTGGCATTTTGATGCGTGTATATACGGTTTTTATTATAATTATTTTTTTGTATATTTTTAATATAAATAATCTCCAAAGTATTTTATGTATAAGATAGAAGTCAAAATTGATGGGCAATTTGTAAATAATTTTTATAATGGTTCTATCTATGATTTGGTTTTTCTTGACTTAGAATTTTGCCCGCATTATGTAGAGGGAAAAGCAGTACAAAGAATATACGGTTATACCATTACTCGTCTTCTCAGAACAAGTAACCAGCAATATATAAAAGTTAAATTTTTAGAATATGAAATTGAGGAAGAGCAACTTATTAAGGAAATTATGCAAGATATTTATATGTTAAAAAGTAAAGTTTTTATAGGCTTTCAAATAAAAGATAGCGATCTAATCACGTTAAGAAATAGATCAAAAGCTCTAGCCATATACTCAAAGGTTAATGAAATAAAATTATTTGATTTTAGAAAATATTCACAATTATATGGCTATAAAGGTTTAAATGGTCTGTTCCAGCATCTTGAAATTGAAGTAAATAAAAAGATTGGCGGTAGTTATTTTCGTCGTAATCCTAGAAAAGTATTTTTACGAAAAAGCGGTTGGATAGATATTTTATTAAATATGTTTGAGTATTGTTTAGAATTGTGATGCTGCCGGTTACTTTGAAATTGTGTCAAATTGGAATAAAAAAAATCCCTTAATAATTAAAAGTATGATTATAAGTGAATCCTTAAATTACTCTGAACTAGAGGAAGAAACATCAGTCACACTAATACATCAGGATGCAGAAATATCTTCTATGCAAAACTTCCAACCCACATCAGATCAGCTTCTAAGTATTCTCACAGTAGCAGACTTAGAAGCTTTAATCGTCAAAATCGTTCAGAAAACTTTTAAAGAAGAGATGCAGAAGCTAAAGCATGAGCATTTACCAGATCAAACAACACAGATGAATCATCCACTAAAAGTTTTTGTATAAACATTTGCAACAGAATAATATATACGTACCACAGTCTAGAGGTTAGGCAATACCCATCGCCTAATCACGAACCGTAATCATCCATTGTTAGGTACTCAAGAGGATAAATCTAGGAAGTGCGTAGACGTAGCCCATCCTATACATGGCACTGTTAACATTAATTTATCACGCGCGATCGCGCAATTTCTCTTCTACCAATGGGACGTACTTGTATGCTGTGAAGTGAAACAATTGCCACAGTCTCGCCATCCAAGGTGACAAATTCAACCTCATATCCTTTGCCACCCTGATGTACTAAAACAACTGTACCTATATCACCCTGTTCTAAACTATATTCTGGGATATCATTAGTCAGAATAACTCTATCAAGTTCTTGAATCATTCTTCTCTCCGTTTCAGTGGGTATGAAGTAACAAACTTAGGAATAGTTTCCCCTGTTTCAATAAACCAAGCCGAACAAATCAACTGACTTTTCACGGCATCTGGAAAACCTCTCTCTAAATCTCTCTCCTAAAAGGAGAGAGACTTTGAATTTTCCCCCCTTCCCGTGTCGGGAAGGGGGTTAGGGGGTTAGGTTTTTGGTGGACTTTTGCACATAACGTGAAAAGTCAGAACGAATCAAAGGGTTTCTGCCATCCGGTGAAAGCAGTGTACCTTCTACAGCATATCGAGTTCCAAATGGTGAATCTTCAATCTTTGTATACCTTTCGCCGTGACTTCAATTGTTAAGCACTCAAGAGGATAAATTTAGGAAGTGCTTAGAGGTTGTTTGAAAAGTGCTTTGTTGTGCTTTTAATCGAATTATTACCCCCCTTAATCCCCCCGATATATTGGGGGGAAACAATAAAAAAATCCGGTTCCCTCCCCTTTATAAGGGGAGGGTTAGGGTGGGGTAATAACATTTGATACATCAATCATGACTTTTCAAACATCTTCTTAAACGTAGCTCATCATATACATCGCACTGTTTATATTAATTTATCAGGCGCGATCGCTCTTCTAGCAATGAAATAAAATAATAAACTTAGGATTTGAGCGTTATATTTATTCTAGACCTTGACTATACAAAATTAATTTATTATGAAATTTCAAGTAATTTTTACTTTTGATTCAGAATATGAAGGCTATGTTGCTGAGGTTCCTGAACTTCCAGGCTGCGTGAGTCAAGGCAAAACACTAGATGAGGCAATTGAAAATATTAAAGATGCCATTACGGGGTATCTTCATGTTCAAGCTAAACATGGCAAACCTTATATTGTTAAGGAATCGCAAGTGTTTATCGGAGAAGTTGTAGTATAAATGGGACGTTTATCAAATATCTCCGGTAAAGAAGCTGTCAAGATTTTTGAAAAGTTTGGTTATGTATTAGATCACCAAACAGGAAGCCACATGATACTTTGGCATGAATCAAAACCAACTTTATCAATTCCCAATCATCGGGAATTAGCACCTGGTTTACTTAGAAGTTTGATTCGACAGGCAGGAATTACTGACAGGACAAGCTTCTGCCCTACTTCTAATATCACAGTAATCGCCTTGAATGAATTGATGATTATATTGAGCAATTCTATCAGCCAAGCTCCAGTTGTAACTAGAGCGCAACATATTCAACCACTCAGACATATTATCTGCTTGATGGATATTAGGACGCAGCTTAAATACATAGTTTGTAAGCAAAAATT
>JAHCSU010000390.1 GCA_023522315.1 Nostoc sp. CCCryo 231-06 | reverse complement strand
CTATACCCACAATGTCATTGGGTGTTTTTCCAGGGGGTAAGGTGTAGTTATAGGGGGCTCTGTACTGATCTAGATTATTGCTAGTTCCCGAACTCACTGTTCTATTTTTGAACCAGACATAAACATGATCGTTAGAACCTGCTATACCTATACCCACAATGTCATTGGGTGTTTTTCCAGGGGGTAAGGTGTAGTTATAGGGCGCTCTGTACTGATCTAGATTATTGCTAGTTCCCGAACTCACTGTTCCATCTTTGTACCAGGCATAAACATGGTCGTTAGAACCTGCTATACCTATACCCACAATGTCATCGGGTGTTTTTCCAGGGGGTAAGGTGTAGCGATACAATGCTCTGTATAGATCCAAATCGCTGCTAGTCCCTGAGCTAACTGTCTGCGCTTGGGTCACTGCTATTCCACTTGTTATGCCAAATATTGTTGCTAAACCTGCGGCAACTATTAATTTTTTCATCGTTCTTGTCCTTTCATCGAACTGAAAAATTCCAGTATATCTCGATACAAAATTATTTTATATGAACCTATACTACTAATAATATTTGTACTACAAAACTTAATCTTATTGAGAACTGAAAACGGAAAATTAAGGTTATCAAGCACATTTTAGGAAAAACAGTAGGGATTTTTAGAATAGTAGGATAGGTTCATGGAAAGATTTCAGAAAAATGTTTTAGTCTGAAGACAATACTGAAGCTGAACGTTGAAACATTTGGAAATCAAATCTCCTACAAAGAGAGAGGTCGGAGTGTATTGTATACAAACGGAAAGCGCGATCGCTATGATTCAGTTAACATCCTCCCAGCAATCTGAATCATAGCGATTGCTCCCACCACAAACTCACAAATGTATTGTTTTATTTAGAACTTTATGTGCAGAAAACTGGAGGAAGTGTAGAAATCGGGGAATTACCCACCATAGAAGCTGATCCTTTCCAAATGCGTCAATTGCTGCAAAACCTCATTGTTAACCCCCTCAAATTCCACCGCCCACAGATACCACCTGTTATCAAAATTTATAGTCAATTTTTAAACAATCAAGCAGATAACATCTTTGCCAATTCTGAACTTTGTCAAATCATCGTAGAAGATAATGGTATTGGTTTTGAAGAAAAATATTTTAATCGAATTTTCAATGTTTTTCAACCATTGCATAGTAGCATTGAGTACGAAGGTACTGGCATCGGTTTAGCTCGTGAGGCATTAGGAGAAAGTCAATTGCCAATTGAACTATACATCGTGAGTAATGACGAACATTTGATGGATTATCTGTACCACCGTGGTAGATATGCTAACAACAGCAGTTTACCGCATCCCGATTTGAATTTATTAGATTTGAATATGCCTAGAATTGGCGGTCTAGAGGCGCTCAAAGAGATAAAAACTGATCCACAATTGCGGCGAATTCCAGTTGTCATAATGTCAACATCACGAAGAGAAGAAGATATATATAATACTTCCGAGTTGGGTGCGAACTCTTTCATCACTCAGCTTCAGGACAAGGAGAGTTAATTTTAATAGTAGATGATGAAGCCGCCATTCGAGATGTGACAAAAACATCTCTAGAAAGTCATAACTACAAAGCAATCACAGCTAGTGATGGCATTGAAGCAATAGCCTTATATGCAGAACATCGAGATGAAATATCTCTTGTATTAACTGATATGGTCATGCCGTCTATGGATGGAATAACTACTATCCGTACCCTACGAAAAATTAACCCAGATGTCAAAATCATTGCTGTCAGTGGACTGACTTCGCAGGATAAAGTTAATACAGCTTATGACATGGGTATTAAAGCCTTTTTATCCAAGCCTTATACAGCTAGCCAACTATTGCAAACTATTAGCACAGTCAAAAATAGTTAGGAGTTTGGCATTGGGCATTGGGAATTACTAATTTATTTTTCAAAGTTGAGAGTTATAATTTAGGAACTCTTAACTCCTAACTATTAACTATTTAATTCCCCATGACTAAGGATGAAGTCTTAGCGGCTAATGCAGCTTTTTATCGAGCTTTTGAAAGAAAAGATATTGAGACAATGAGTGCAGTATGGTCGCAAGGAACTGGTAGTCTTTGTATTCATCCTGGAAGTAATATACTGCGAGGTTGGAAGGAGATTCGCACCTCTTGGGAGCAAATATTTAAAAATACCGCTTATATCGAAATAAATACAGATATAATTGCTACAGAAATAACTGATAATATTGCTTACGTTGTGCTGAGAGAAAATGTGTTCCAAGTAGTAGGTGGCAGAAGGCTTGAAGCACAATCAACAGCTACAAATGTATTTCAATTTCTCGGCGAGAAGTGGTATTTAGTTCATCATCACGGTAGCCCAATTTTGCGGTGAGGTTGGGGGATGGGGGATGGAGGAGCAGAGGAGGCAGGGGGAGCAGGGGGAGAATAACTAATGACCAATGACCAATGACTAACGCTCTTCTATGACTCTCACAAGATAAAAATCAGAAACCTTTGTTGTCACTAGTTTCTATAAATCTAGGGGTAGGTTGGGTTGAGGAACGAAACCCAACGCCAATAATCCTTATTTTTGTTGGGTTTCACGTTGTTCAACCCAACCTACAAATATTTGATTTTTTCAGAGTAATAAAAGAGCGCTAATGACTAATTAACTCCACTGCATCTCGTTCATCGTAATTTTGTAAGTAAACTTTGACAATTTCTTCTTTAGCAGTAGGTAACTTTTTGCCAATAAAATCTGGGTGGATTGGTAATTCTCGATGGCCCCTATCTACCAACACAGCTAAACGAATCACCTCTGGTCTACCGTAGTCGTTGACTGCGTTCAAAGCAGCGCGAATCGTCCGTCCTTTGAAAATCACATCATCCACAAGTACAACGGTTTTCCCCGTCAGGTCAAAAGGAATTTCGCTTTTCGCTGGAGTTCGCAATCCAATTTTGTCGAGGTCATCTCGATAAAATGTAATGTCCAAAGCGCCGACTGACACGGCTACACCTTCTAGCGTCTCAATCTGACGCGCCAACAATTCGGCTAATAACGCACCTCTTGTATAAATACCAAGAAGCACCAGTTGAGACAAATCGCGCGTCCTTTCCACAATTTGAGAGGCAAGGCGAGTCAAGGTACGACGGATTTCTTCTGATGAGAGAATTTCAACTACTTTGGCAGACATAGTGAGTGATGAGTTAGGAGTTATGAGTTAGGAGTTAGGAGTTTTTATTCTTAACTCCTGTACAGACGCGATTAATCGCGTCTCTAACTCCTAACTTTATTATTTATCATTACCTATTTGGGAGTATTAAGAATATTGCGATCGCTATCCCTAACCATACCAAAAAACAATATCGGGTCAACTGCAAAGCATTCTGAATGGAAGTTGCAGTAATCGGATAAATAGCATCTCCTAGCAGTGGTTTGTACTTAGCTACCCCGCGATACCAATTTGTACCCCCCATCTGCACGCCCAAAAAAGCAGCATAGGCGCACTCACTCCAGCCAGAATTGGGACTAGGATCGTTAATTGCATCCCGACGACAAATTCGCCAAACATCCATCGGTTTACCCGATAACAGCGCCAGAGTCACGACTGTTAATCGACAAGGTAGCCAAGTCAAACAATCTTCCAACCGCGCACAGAACCATCCCAAATAAGTATAGGGTGCTTCTCGATAGCCCACCATTGAATCAAGGGTACTGCTGGCTTTATATGCTAAAGCCAAAGGAGTTGGCCCCACAACTGGCACAAAGACACCAACAATTGCATAAAAAAGCGGAGCCATTACCCCATCAGTGGCATTTTCTGCAACCGTTTCTAAAACGGCTCGGGAAATTTCTGTTTGTGAGAGGTTTTGGGTATCGCGACCAACGTAATTACTTAAAATCTTCCGAGCCTTCTCCAAATCTCCTGCTGTTAAAGGTTCTAAAACAGCCACTGCTGCGACTCGCAAACTTCTGCCAGCAAAACAACTAGCCAAAAGAATGCTATCTATTGCAATTCCCAACAACGGATGAACTAATTTGGCACTTTGAATAATCAAAAAGCCAACAAGTCCACTACCAATTATCAGGATAATACTTAGTAAAATTCCAGCTAGGCGTTGCGTTAGAGAATTTTTACATAATTGGAGAAAAAATTTGGTCAGGCGAGAAATTACCCACCCCATAACTTGCACTGGATGAGGCCAATTCCAAGGATCGCCAATTAAGTAATCTAAAAGTCCAGCAATAATTAAGATATAGATGCTATTGGTCATAAGTTACGAGTCAAAGCTCAATATTTGGACTATTGACTTTTGACTAAACCACAAAACTAGCTTCTTCTCCAAGGGCAGCTTGCCAGCTACGAGCATCATAATAAAGGTCTGCCAAAGTAATACTGTACAAAGCTTCTTTGAGCTTTTGGTTGAGTCTCTGCCAGAGGCTAAATGTTACCCAATCTTCAGCTTGTGCAGGTGCTGGAGTGTGATGGGGTAAATGGCTAGTCTCACCAACTGCTTCTAAAATTTGTCCTATAGATATTTGTGCAGGCTCTCTTGCCAATTGGTACCCGCCGATGCTACCACGAATTGATTTAACTATTGACGCACGACGCATTTCTATTAGTAGTTTTTCGAGGTAAGGAGCTGGAATATCTTGGCGTTTAGCGATCGCTCTTACAGATACAGGGCCATATTTTGGCTGTAAACTCAAATCTAGCAACGCCTTCACACTATAGTGTCCTCTGGTAGTTAGTTTCATTTTGGCAAGCCTTGTTGTTTGTCCTTTGTAAATAACCAATAACTAATGACCAATACTTCTCTTCCGAGAGGCTGCGCCAACGACTACGCTCAATACAAGTGACTAATGACTAATGGCTAAGGATCAGTTTTACTTATCATTCTGTGACTCTGTTATCATCCTTGGCAAGTAGACAACTTTTCGAGCGTCAATGAAAGAAAACTTAAAACTTGTATAGTCTAGCAGTGATTCACTAACTATATATATATAGTTATCAGGATTGCCAGCATTATCTAAAATAGATTGTCTTAGCAATATTGGTAACGGGATAACAATTGTGCATCTGAGTGTAATATACTTGGCTAGGTTGAGATAAAAACTAAAGGATTATGTTCCTATTAGCTCAACGTCAGCTAAAATAAAATCGATTCAAACACTTCAAACATTCATTTTCGACCTAAGTTGATGCCTAAACTGAAAAAAATTGAACCCCTACTCGGTGAAGAACTGCTCAAAAAAGTCAAAGAGCTAGAGAGCGAGAGCAAAGAAGACAAAGCCAAAAAGTGCGGCTACTATACCATTACCAAAAATGGTATAGAGCGCGTCAATATGATGAAGTTCTTAAATGCCCTAATTGATGCCGAAGGCATTCAGTTGGACAGTACACCCAGCGCTAATGGGCGTGGTGGACGTAGTGCTAGCTATAGAATTAGTGTGCAATCGAATGGTAACTTACTTATAGGTTCAGCTTATACAAAACAGATGAATCTGAAACCAGGAGATGAGTTTCTGATCACTTTAGGCAAAAAACACATTCGTCTGAAACAGGTAGACCCAGAAGATCGGGAAGATGATGAAGCCATAGACGCTACAGCTTAAATAAATGGTCATTAGTCAATTGTCATTTGTCCTTTGTGAAAACCAATGACCAATGACCAATACTTCGGCTCCGCTCAGTACAAGTGGCCAATGACTAATGACTAATGACTATATCTGTGGTCGGTAAGACTGGTAAATAATGGCGAAGTGCCTTGCGCGTAACTGCTAAATTGCAGGTTAAGGCAATTTGCTCTCTTTCTAGTAAACCCAAAATGCGATCGGGTTTATCTCGTGCTACCACTGGTAATTGATGCAAACCTCTAAGAGTCATGCGGTCTAAAGCTTCAGATAATAGTTCATCTTGCCATGCATAGAGGATTTCAGTAGTACAAATGTCTATGAGAGTTTGACTGGATAAATTATCTGGAATTTCAGTTGGCGAATTTGAGTAAGTTTGCCAAAGAGCAAGGGCACGGTTAATATCTTCCAGAGAAAGTATACCAACTAATTGCTCTGCTTCATCAACTACTAAAGCACTGCGGACGCGATCGCGGATCATTTCCACAGTTGCATCTAACACTCCAAGAGTTGCAGGTAACTTTTTTGGGCAGGGATACATGGCATCTTCTACCAAAATTTGCTGCACAATTTCCGCTTTTTCATCTTTCAATTCAGAAAGACCAATTTGTTGTAAGTTAGAGTTAGAGTTAAAAGTTGGTTTAATTCTTTCCACGAGCCAAACACTCAAACCCACAGCTGCCATCAACGGTAAAACAATGCGATAGTCGCGGGTTAATTCAAACAGCATTAAAATAGCCGTTAACGGCGCTCTAACACTACCAGCTAGCACTGCTGCCATTCCTACCATTGCGTAAGCAGGGGGAGCCGCCATTTGATCGCAAATAGCCGGGAATGCTACAGCCAAAATTTTGGCATAAGCTGATCCAAAAGAAGCACCTAAAAACATTGCTGGTGCAAACAAACCGCCGATGAAACCACTACCTGCACTAATTGCAGTCATCACTAACTTCACCACCAACAGCACCACCAACAGGTAGAGTGGAAACTCAACATCCTGAAGCATTGCTTCTACAGTTTCATAACCTACGCCCAAAATTTGCGGGAAGTGCAAAGCAACTGCGCCAATCATCACACCGCCAATAATTGGATGAATCGGCTCAGGAATTCGTCCCAAAAAGGCGAAACCTGGAACTTTGCCAGCAAAACAGGCTTTTGCTAAACAAATTGATTGAGTATAAGTGACAGAAACTAGGCTAGCCCCTAAACCCAAGCCAAGGTAAAGGGGTAATTCCAAGGGACTGCGGACTTGGTAGACAGGTAAATCAAAAGCAGGTTGTGCCCCCAAACCAATTTGGGCAATTAATGCTGCTACCACCGCCGCTAGCAGCACCACACTCACAGCAGAAGTAGCGAAAGATGTCGCTCCCATCACTACCTCTAGGGCAAAAAATACTCCAGCGATGGGAGCATTAAATCCAGCCGCAAGTCCAGCCGCCGCGCCAGCACCTAAAAGCAAACGTTGGCGTTCTTGAGATACATTCAGGATTACAGAGAACAACATTCCAAAATTTGCGCCAATTTCTACACTCGGCCCCTCTGGCCCCAAAGAAGCACCGCTCCCCAAAGAAACAGATGCAGCCAGCATTTTCGTAACTGGTCGTAGTGGTTGCCTAATCTCTGTTCCCTGAGAAGCAGCAATAAGAGATGAAAGTCCAGGGCCAAAATCTTGAGTGCGCCAGCGCATCAAGCCAACAATTAATCCGCCAAGGGTGGGAACGCAGGCTAAAGTCCAAGCACCCCAGACGCCGATTTGACCCATTAAATTTTCCAGCATTAGCTGGTGAATCAGCTCGATTAAATAGTGAAAGGTGACTACACCCATACCCGTACCACCGCCAATGAGCATGGCTAAAAACAGGACAACGGTTTCTGGGGATGGTTGAAAACGATTAATTAGGTGGGCTAAAGGAGCGGAAGGTGTAGGAAAGGCAGGTTGTTCCGTTACCTTCCTCAGTTGAGTGGGAGGCAAGAGAGTCATTGAGGGGCGGGGTAAATGTAAGAAAAAATTTAAATTTTTATCTGTTACTTATCATTGTGAGCCATTATTTAGCAACCAGACAAGTAGACTTTATTTGCTTGATTTACAAAGATTTAGTAAAAAATGTCATTGTGCAAATTTTTATGGGGAGAATGGTTAAATGGGAGACAATTATTAAGGGTCAGCGATGCCTAGTTTGGACTTAGCTGCGGCTAGTGGGGTGCGAGTGAGCGCCAACGCTATTCTTTCTAGAGACAACAAGTTTTTGTGGGCTGTGTGGACGCATCCGCAAACAAAAACTAGGAGTCATCCTTGCCTAAATCTAGCTATACTCGTGTTGCGACCATTGAGCCATCCTTGGTAGTAATACAATATATGTGTGATTTATGGCTGATGTCAGACCATACTTGGAAGTCTGCTAAGTATTGATCCCAATTCAGTATAGCTATTGTTATAGAGCGAGTAAATGGACTAGGCGGACGAGGTAAATGAATATACACACCTTTGATAATCATTATGTTACTTGCCCAATTTGCCAAAGAAATGCCACACCCAAACCAGTTAAAACGCGCATGGGCTTGTTTTGCTGTCCCTATTGCCAGGAACGGCTAGTAGTTTGCCAAAGCGGTCATTATGTCCGCGATCCGTTTACTTGGAGACAATTAATGGTTGCTTCGTCGCTACGTCGTCAAAGCCGACCTTTAGCTAGGATTATCAGAGATTTTGTCTTGCTGAAGCGTCCTATGGTAGCCTTGGCTGTAGGAAGTGCCATTTTCTTTAGTGCGATCGCTCTGACTCAGGAAAGGACAAACTACGATCGCCAAATCTCTCCGACAACAGAGAAACTTAATCAACCAGGAAACAAATCTCAGTAAATGGATTGGTTTGGTATAAATCAAATCTTACTTTGATTTTTGTAATATTATAATTAAATACTTTTATGAAACCGTGTCTTATTGCCTTAAATAGGACACGGTTTTACATCATGTCCCGCTTAAAGATCCATTCTGGTGCAGCAGTCAATTCACAGGGCACACTACAACAGGGCGGCCGCATCATGTCAATAAGCAAAGTCTATTCTCAATAGAGCTAAAACT
>JAHCSU010000389.1 GCA_023522315.1 Nostoc sp. CCCryo 231-06 | reverse complement strand
AATTTCTTTATTCCTATATCATTTTCTCACAAATTTTGTTTTAAGGATATGTCTAATACGAATGGTAAAAAATCTGGGCTAATTCCCTTACCTGTATCACTGACTCGAAGTTCAGCCTGAGAACCAACAGACTGTAAACTGATTTCTACCTGTCCACCTTGGGGCGTAAACTTAATAGCATTGGAAAGTAAATTCCAGATAACTTGCTGCAAGCGACCGGAATCACCAGTTACTAGTAATTTTGGAGCGCACCATTGGGACGCTGGAAGTGCAACTTGGATTTGGGATTTTAGATTGTCAGGTTGCTTGTTAAAATCGATAGATTCTAAATTTATGTTCGGATTTTCTAATCCAAAGTCTAAAATTGTAAATCGCAAATTGATAGATTTGGCTTGGGCGGCTAGACGGACAGTTTCTATTGCGGATGCGATCGCAGTTTCCAGATTCACAGGAGCAATATTCAGACTGAGTTTACCTTGCAAAATGCGAGAGACATCCAACAAATCTTCAATTAGTTGAGTCTGAAGCTTGGCATTGCGCTCAATGGTTTCGAGAGCGCGAGTGGTGGTTGCTTCATCATACTTTTTAGTTTGCAGTAACTTCGACCATCCCAGGATCGGGTTTAGCGGTGTGCGAAGTTCGTGGGAAAGAACCGCCAAAAATTCATCTTTGATCCGATTAGCTTGGACTAATTGCTCTTTTTGTTGCTGTAACGAATCCATCAACTAAGCGCGTTCCAGAGCAACCGCCACCTGATCGGAGGTTGCTTGCAGTAGGGCAATTTCCCCAGAAGTGAAACGGGTACGGGTGCGACTGGCAAAGGAGAGGACGCCAAGCACCTTTCCCTGAGCAATTAAGGGTTGACCTGCATAAGCTGTGATTCCCAAAGCCTTGAGGATGTCGGCATTTGGATGAGTAGAGTTCAGCACATCATTGACGACAATTTGACGGCGTTCTTGCGCTATTAGTCCGCACATCCCTTGATTAAATTCCAGGTATTCAATTTCTTGAAATACTTCATCAGTGATGCCGTTCCAAGCTACTAACCGAAGTTTCTGCTTATTTTCGTGCGTTTCAATTAAATAGTGGAAGTAAAAATGCAAATCCATCTGCGCCGAGAGTTTGCTAAACAAGCTGTTCATTAAATCCAAAGGGCGCTCAGTTGAAAGCAAATCACTGGTTGTTTCAGAAAGCAGCTTGAGTCTTTCACTGCGCTCTTGCAAAGCTTGTTCTGCAAGCTGGCGTTCACGAAGGGCGCGTTCGCGTTCGGTGATGTCAACTGCAACCCCTCCTACCAGGCGTTGCCCAGATGCATCGGCAATGGGAAACTTATATACTAAAAATTCGCCGAGGGTGCCATCTATGCGTGGGGCAGACTCGATGGTTTCAACAACCTGATTCGTCTGGGCAACCATTCTAATGTTATCGAGGAAGGGTTGAGCGATTTGGGCTGGGTATAGGTCAAAAATATTTTTATTAATCGCCTTATTTGTTGCTACATCGAATGTACTCAGATAAGTTGGACTGAGGTAAAGTACACGCCCGTGTGCATTCGTAATCCATGCTGCGGCTGGAATATTGTCCATAAAAGCTTGAAATTGCTCTTGACTCTGACTCAGCGCTTTTTTAGCTTGCTGGAGATCGCTAATATCAAGAATGAATGCAACTGAGTTCTGTTGAGATTCGCCTAAAAGGGAGTAACCAACTACAACCGGGACACTGGAACCATCCTTGCGAATGCATTCCTTTTCATAAGGAGTACAGGTTCCCTTCGCTCTTGCCTCACCAATAGCCAGTTCATCTAAATATTGGTATTCAGGAGGTGTGATATCAGCCCAGCGTAGTCTGCCTGACTGGATATCTGCTTGGGTATAGCCCACAATTCGCAAGAACTCGTCGTTGGCTTCAGTGATGCTACCATTCACATCACCAAAGAGAATGCCAACTATATTTGCTTTGACAAAACTCTTGAGCCGTTCATTGGCTTGCTGTAATGCTGCTTCTGCTTGTTTGCGTTCGCTCAAATCAATACAGCACTTCCGCCTGCTATGAGGTACGCACACAGTCTCAAAAGTTAGGATAGGAAAGGCATGTGGGTAAAATTGTGCTTCATAATAGCCGGAAGTGCTGTAACGAAGCCAATGACGGTTTCTTGCGTATCTCCCACGACAACAGAACCGAGCAGAACGGGAATGCGATCGCCATTTTTGCAGATATATTCTTTTTCAAAAGGTTTACATACTCCAGTCGTTCTAAGTTCTTGGACTGAACGCTCACTCAAAAGAATATACTCGTGTGGGGTAATCTCACGCCAGTTCATTTGATTAGCCGAAAAGTCTTCTCGCGTATAGCCGACCATCTTCAGAAAAGCATCATTGGCTTCGATGATGGAGCCGTTGTTCATATCAGTGACGATAACTCCAATGATGTTAGATTCTGCCAGTCGGCTAAACCGCATTTCACTATTTTGCAACAATTTTAGGCTTATCTCTGCTTTGCGTCTGGCAGTTCGCAACTCTGAAGAGAGGGCGGTAATTAAGAAGGATACTACCGAGAAGGAGGTTAATCTTACTAAGACGTTCAGGCTGAGGAAATCGAACGAGTAG
>JAHCSU010000039.1 GCA_023522315.1 Nostoc sp. CCCryo 231-06 | reverse complement strand
AGGGCAATGAAGCTTATTCTCTCTGCATCCTAGCCCTTTTTGTCCCCCCGCAAGCGACTCATCCCAAGCCAGAACAACCTCTGTATGGCATGATCACCAATGGTAGCAGCTATTTGTTTGTCAAAACCTTGGGTAAACAATACGGTATTTCCGATCTATTTGCAACGCGATCGCAATATCGCAACAATTTACCTGAAGTCTTAAGAATCCTTAAGCATTTGGGCAGAATTATGACAGAATCTTAAGTTAGTAATAAGTAGTTAGACAAAATTAATTACATAATTTTCTCCAAATTCTCTCAGAATTTTTTCAAGGGATGCAACAAAAGTTTTCCAATCTTTGTAAGCATCTATAGGCATCCATTCATACTTAATAAACCGCCACAAAATTTCAATTAAATTCAAATGAGGGGAATAAGTCGGTAATTCAAAAATAGTAATATTACGCTCTTTCCATTCTTCCTTTTTGTCAAAAATGGCATCACTAGTATGAATAGATGCTTGATCTGTAAAAATAACTGTTGGCTTATCTACTGTAGTAAAAAAAGCATCAATACAAGCAATAACTACATCAGAATTAATGCTTTGATACGAAACATAAGATTTAAGATCGTTTCGCTTATTCATTATTCCTAATACATTTAAACGACGACTACGACGGCTTAGAAGAGTTAATTGTTCTCCGATATCTTGCCAGGCATAGGGAACAGAAGGAATTAAACAGAATCCAGATTCGTCTAAATAATATAAATCAATTTCTCCTTTTTCATCCAATCGTTCTAATTCTGATAGCTGCGCCTTTTTTTCTTGATATATTTGGGTTTCAGGCTTTCCTCCTACGGCTCGACGCATTCGACGCCAAGTCATTCTCAGTCTTTTTAATATTCTTTTAACTGTTTTTTTACTTGTTTTAATTCCCCATTCTTCTTCCACTTTTTGTAAAACTTGTTTTAATTGCCTTGGCTCTTTTTTTGTGAATTCCTTAATTTTCTCTTCTTGTTCGGGATTAAATTTGTATTTACATCCTCTCCCTGGTTTATTATATAATCCCACCATGCTATCTGATTCCCATCTATCAAACCAGTTATAAATTGTTTTATAACTTACTTGAAAAATTTTCATGCGTTCCTCTATTTTCACCCCTTGATTTGCTAGGATTATACAATGCGCTCTTTGACGTACTTGATGATGTCGGCTTTGACGATAAATTCGCTCTAGTAATTTAGCGGAGAGCGAATTTATTTCTCGAATAAATATCATTTTATTAAAAATTGAAATACAATCATAATATCTTAGTATATTATGTTATTTATTTGTGTAATTAATTCTGTCCATGTACTTAGCACTGTTACATTGTTATATTGATCTCTGATTTTCGACTGCAACAGATTCAAAACTTTTTTTTCCAAAGCAGTCAAACAAGCAGGCTTGGGCTTCCCCAGCATCTCCAAAAACTTCTGCTATTCACGTTCCAGAACACTCAACAGATATAAGTCAATGCAGCAATCCCCCTCAGGAAGCTCCATGTAATAATTCTGATTAAAGATATGCTCATGGTCGATTTTTAAAAGTGCGGTCTGCTCATCCCATCTCATCAATATCCACACTATGAACATTAATAAATTACTTAGACAAGAAAGATAAGGGATTGCTCATATTTTCCGCAAAACCTAGAATACCGCGATCGCGATGTTCGTAAATTAGTTTTCCTTGGGAATCAAATAGAAAAGTTCCGCCGCGTTGTGTTAAATAAGATGAATCTGGTACATAAATCTTCCAGTTATTCAAAACCTCCGTCATGTTTCGCAGGCGCAGGGTTGCGAGTTCAAATGGACGCTGAAAGCCTTTTCCTCCAGCCGCTTTGAAAAACGAACCTTTGATTGGCGGTAAAGGTGTATCTTTCACAACTTCTTCATCAGCAATTAACTGAGGTGCTTTTTTATCACCTTTATAACCTCGAAAAACTTCCTTTAGAGTTCCCGGACTACCAATCCCCGCACACATTAACATTAAATTCAGTAAAGCTTTTTGTGACATTGATAGCAGAGGGAAGTGTATACTCAGTCCTTGATAAATATCTAAAAGCGCGTGAATTTCAGCTTTTGCATCCACAAACAACCATTCTTGAGGGAAGCCCGTATATTCACAAAATTTGATCCCAGAATTGCGGTTTCCAATTCCAATAGCGCGAATTGTGATTCCTCTGGCTTCAATCTCTTCAAATTCTCTTCGCAGCCACCAAGCGTATTCTAAATTATCAAAATCTCCCAACTGCGACCAAATAAGTACGAGCAACTTTGAAGTATTTGAGCAATTATCTAAAACGGGTTTAATCTCTCCATCAATAACTCGTAAGCGTTGAGTTTGACTCAAAATTGAGTAAATATCTAGGGAATTGGTGGGTGTTTCAGTATTCATGTACGTGAAGGCAACAGTCTTTAAATAAAATTTTAGATGGATTCGGACAGCAACCCTGACATATCTAATACTCGTCCTGACCAAATATTACATTGTTCTGACATTTGTCTCCGTTTACTATCATCAGACCAAATACTATCAAAAGTTAATCTCCATCGTGCCAGTTGAACTTGAATATTAACCAATTCTTCAGCATACTCCGGTTCAATTTCTGCTGCTGTCCATTCGATAAAACACATAGTTTCATCTGTCACACTTTCAACAGCTTCTTTATAAGCGCTATGAAAAAACGTTCTAATCCTCGCTAAATTGGAAGCTATGTGTCCTAAGCGAATTGATGTATTTTCACTTTGAAAATATACTTGTTTTTTATCTAAATTCTGGTTCATATCCCGCAATTAGCTCCTGAGTTATTTTTTTAACACGTTCTTGAATGGCTGGATCTTGAATTAACATTGAGCGATTATTTTGGCTGGGGCGAATGTTAATAATCGATTCATAACTTATTGATTGGTCAAAGGGAGTCCAATCCGCAC
This sequence comes from Nostoc sp. CCCryo 231-06, assembly GCA_023522315.1. GTDB lineage: Bacteria > Cyanobacteriota > Cyanobacteriia > Cyanobacteriales > Nostocaceae > Nostoc. The sequence continues at coordinate 2,053 of JAHCSU010000039.1, read as the reverse complement.
CCCAGATATCTCGCTGTCTACTACCATCTTCAAGCAATGCTGCTTCACAGAAAGCGTGTTTCTCTCCTCCTCCAGCTAAAATCCCTTTTTCAATGTCTACTGCCACTTTAATGTAAACTCGTAAAGTTTGCAGCATTAACTCCACTTGTTCAAGAGTTGCTCTTTCCCTGATAATCAGTACCAAAATCTCACCCCTACCTGTATAAATGCACAAGTCAAAATTCTACTTTGTAGAATCCCTTGAATCCCAAAATTAATCACTTGCAGCATTGTTGCATTATGGTATGATTTCCAACTCCAGAAGACTCAACACCTTCTCTTCCAGAGGAGTCAAATAAGCACGATTAAGCTTCCCCAGCATCTCCAAAAACTTCTGCACCGACTCCTCCAACGCACCCGAATACACTCGACCGATGCGATCGCAAATCACCTGCATCTGCTCACACTCAGCAGGTAGGTAGTTGCAAGACTTGAGGTGCTGCAATCCAACTGTGTATTCACCATCCCACATTCTCACAGTGCAGCTAAACTCATTCACTGCGCTGACTATACCCCAACACCCGCCTTTGCCCCTGAGTTCCGGGTTGTCCTTGGCTAAAATTTGGCACACTTCGCCCAACTGGTAGGTGTTTGGTACTTGAGTGCGTTCCATGATCCGTTGCACAACATCTTTGACGATTCTACCAGTCGGTACTTTACCCCCAGCAACTTCAACTGCTGCTAGCCATACTTCTTGCTGTTGGTGCGGTTCAAGCTTTGTCATTGGTCGAACTTGACGTTCGCTAGTTGGCAAAATGTGATCCAATGGATCACATTTTTCAAGTAAATTATCAAAAACAACAGCTGCGTCCATCAAAAGATAAGGCTGTCGGCGACTATAACCGAATCTATCACGGCAATAATCCTCGAAAGTGCGGTGAGTTGAACGATAAAGTCGGCGATCTCGTAGTTCCATTAACGCCTTTCCTGCCTCAAAGGCTGCTCTCTCGACTTTACGCTCTAAGTGTAAGCGATCGCTTTGTTCTTGATCAGTTAGTTCAGAAACTTCAACAGCAGTAACGGTTATTGTTGCTGTGGCCGGGTTTTCTTCAAGGGAGATATCTTCACTTGCAGAGTTCGGGTGTGCTTCTGAATTACTGGATGCAGCAGAGGTAGTTTTTTTACGTCTGGAAGGTGGTTTACCCATTATTCCACCTCTTTAGTTCAATAATATTTGCTCAGAGTCAATCACAAATAGATTTTGAGTGTGGTGAATTGTGGCAATAATGCTCTCTTGTTCGGCTTCGGTTGAGCGTTATCACCTTCATGAATCCTCTTCAATTTTCACAATGTCATTGAGAGTTACTAACTCTCCAGATAGCACAGAGCAAATCCTTGTCAGTTTTACCAAATTATCGATATCCGCTTTTTTAAGCTTGCCATCACGGGCAACAGTCAAGGTATGTCTAGTGACTTCATTCGGGCTACCCTCAAACTGCCTATGAACTGCATAGACAGACAAGGGACTACCATCTTCAGCTTTGGGCCACCATTGCGAAATATCAATATATGCTTCCATCCAAAGTGCTAACACGTTTTTACTAATCAACCTCCATTAACGCTTATCTGATTACAGAATAACAGCCAATCAATACACAGGCTATCAATTAACAGAATAACTGCTAATCAGTATACTGACAATCAGTTAGCAGAATAGCATAATATAAATATCACAAAAGGCAATCGCCCTTAGCCTCGGAAACTTTAGAAGCGATCGCCTTTTGGAAACCCATACATTCGTACATGGAATCTTTATCATGACATACCAAATCTACAGCCAACAACAGCTGCAACACAAATCCATTGCTCGGCTCAAGGAAATCTACAACCAGATCGCTTGCACAGTTGAGGTCAGCGACAAACGCTGCAAGGATTCATGGATTACTGCGATCGCTAATTACCAAGCAAGCAAGATTCACAAAATCGCTGACGAACAAACCACAGCCCAAGCCGAACTCGACCAGTTCATCGCAGACCAAGCCGAAGTTGTAGCCCCCGAACTGCTGAGAACAGT
>JAHCSU010000388.1 GCA_023522315.1 Nostoc sp. CCCryo 231-06 | reverse complement strand
GCCACTGATTCGGAGTACCAAATTCAGTGGGGGACTTACGGCGTAATAGTTAAAATACTCCTGAAAGCCAATCCTTGTTTAATAACTTTTGTGTAGAATTTGGTGGAGAGGTTATTTACTTGATTCTCAATTGCAGCAATCCAGGTTTCATTTATGAATCAGTCTTTTTCTCAAAACCAAGCAAGACGAAATCGTGAACAAAGGCTGTGGCAACAAAAATGGAATTTAAAAACTAAAGCAATTGTTTGGGCACTAAGCATTAGTATCCTTCCTGTGGTTGCAATTGGAACAGCTACTTACTACTACGGCATTAATTTAATTACCAAACAAATTCCGCAAGTAAGACTTGAGAGTGCAGCAAGTTCAACAGAAACTGAACTTGCTCTACAGAGACAATTGTCACTCTTGTTAACTGGTATGGGAGTAACTGCAATTTTAACAGGTGCGATCGCTGTTTTTGTGACTAATCGAGCTATTAGTCGAGTCAGCAAAGCTGCGGCAATTTCTAATAGTATCAAAAAAAAGCTGCGTCCAGACAGTGAGTTTACTCAATATTTCATCGCTAACGAAGATGAATTAGTGATGTTAGAGAGAAACATAAACTTATTTACAGAGCTGCTTTCAGTTTTGGTAAAGGAGAAAGAAACCGAAGCTGATTACTCCCAACTATTGAGGAAAATTACGCGATGGGTTCGAGAATCATTCAATGAAGAAGATGTTCTCAAAACTACCTCAGAAGAAATTCGTAAAGCTTTAAGCATTGACCGCGTAACCATTTTTTGCTTCAACTCCAACTCTAATGGAACCTTTATCGCTGAGTCAGTAGCACCTGGTTTACCAAGAATATTAGGGGTTACAGTCTCTGAGCCTGGGTTCGAGGCAGGGTATATAGAAAAATACCAGAATGCTTCCATCCGTGCTATTGATAATATCTATCAAGCCGATCTCAGTGCTAGTGATATTGAGTTGCTAGAGCAATTTGCTGTCAAATCTAATTTAGTAGCACCTATTTTCAAAGGCAAACAGCTATTCGGTTTATTGATTGCACATCAGTGTTCTAGAATTCGCTTTTGGCAGCAGTCTGAGATTGATTTGTTCGCTCAGATAGCTATACAAGTAGGGTTCGCCCTTGACTACACTAAGCTTCTAGAACAGGTTGATACGAAGGCAGATAAAGCTCAGGTATTTATCGACATTACCCGCAGCATTCGCCAATCGCTTAACGAAGAGGATGTCATCAAAACCACCGTGGAAGAGGTTCGCAAAGCACTGAGTAGTGATCGAGTGATGGTTTATACTTTTAGCGCTAATTGGTCTGGAACAGTGATTGCAGAATCGGTGGTTCCAGGTTATCCCAAAGTTTTGCGGTCTGAAATCCAAGACCCATGTTTTGCTCAGGACTATGTAGAAAAGTATCAGTCTGGTCGCGTTCAAGCCATAAACAACATTTATGAAGCAGGTTTGCGTGATTGTCACATTAGCCTGCTCGAATCTTTTGGTGTGAAAGCAAATTTGGTCGCACCCATTCTTAAAGATGAACAACTGTTTGGCTTATTAATTGCACATCAATGCTCCAGACCTCGTGATTGGCAACAGTCTGAGATTGATTTATGTGCCCAAATAGCGATGGAAGTGGGATTTGCTCTCGACCATGCAAGGCTAGTGCAACGAATCGAGGCTGAGAATGTGCAAAGTCAATTCCTGGCGGATACTATCGGCAGCATTCGCCAATCGCTCAACGAAGAGGATGTCCTGAAAACCACTGTAGAAGAAGTTCGTAAAGTATTAAGTACTGACCGAGTGATGGTTTATAGCTTTAATGCTAATTATTCTGGAACTGTGATTGCCGAATCAGTTGTTCTCACCTACCCAAAAGTTTTGCGATCTGAAATCCAAGACCTATATTTTGGTCAAGGCTATGTAGAAGATTATCAGTCTGGTCGCGTTTTAGCAATAAACAACATTTATGAAGCCGGTTTGGCTGATTATCAAATTAGTCTACTCGAATCTTTTGCTGTCAAAGCAAATTTAGTTGCCCCCATTCTTAAGGATGAACAGCTATTTGGCTTATTAATTGCACATCAGTGTTCCAAACCTCGTGATTGGCAACAATCTGAGATTGATTTATTTGGTCAAATAGCGATGCAAGTGGGATTTGCTCTCGACCATGCCAGACTCTTGCAACGAATCGAGGCTGAAAGTAGGCGAAGTCAGTTACTGGTAGATATTACCCGCAGCATTCGCCAATCGCTTAACGAAGAGGACGTTATCAAAACCACTGTGGAAGAAGTTCGCAAAGCACTGAGTATTGACCGAGTATTGGTTTATAGCTTTTACGCTAATTGGTTCGGAGTTATAATTGCTGAATCAGTAGTTCCAGGTTATCCCAAAGTTTTGCGGTCTAAAATTTACGACCCTTGTTTCACTGAAAACTATATAGAAAAGTACCAGTCTGGTCGTGTTTTAGCAACAAACAACATTTACGAGGCCGGTTTGGCTGATTGTCACATTAGCCTGCTCGAATCCTTTGGTGTAAAAGCAAATTTAGTAGCACCCATTATGAAAGATGACCAGCTATTTGGCTTGTTAATTGCACATCAGTGTTCTGGGCCCCGTGATTGGCAACAGCCTGAGATTGATTTATTTACCCAGATAGCTATGCAAGTAGGATTTACTCTCGATCATGCTAGGCTCCTACAAGCGTATCAAGCTACTGAAGAGAACTCTGGTGTATAGCTTTGTGGAAGAGGCAAGGGAGCAGGGAGAAAGAGGATAAGGGGCAGTTCTTGCTGGGAGAAAAGGGGAAAAAGAACCTGCATCAAGCCTTTCACTTACCCTTACACCCTGCTACATGCTACCTGCTCCCCCTGCCCCCTGCTCCTTGTCCTTTTTTAACCCAAGTGCATCGGGCTGAGTGTAGTTTTTGACAAAGAAGCTGCTAGAGCGATCGCTAATGGTAAAATCCGATGTTCCTGAATTTGAATCCTGGCGTGGAGTGTTTCTGCTGTGTCATCCGGCAATACTGGGACTGCGGCTTGCATTAATATTGGGCCACTATCCATTTCTAAACAAGCTATATGCGCTGTACAACCAGTGATTTTTACCCCAGATGCTAAGGCTTGTTCTACAGCATGGATTCCCTTAAAACTAGGTAACAAACTAGGATGGATATTGATAATTTTATCAGGAAAGGCATCCATGAAAACTGATGTTAACAATCGCATCCAACCTGCCATAATCACCCATTCTACATCATAGTGCTGCAATGTCTGCACAATTTTCTCATCAAACTCTTCTCGATTTTTATAGTTGCGGTGATTCAATAAAACAGCTTCTACACCTCTATTAGCTGCTCTTACGGCTGCTTTTGCCGAGGGGTTATTGTAAATTAAAACTTGAATTTGGGCATTTAGCTGCCCATCTTGGATAGCTTGGGCAACTACATCAAAATTGCTGCCATTCCCAGAAGCCATAATTCCCAGTTTTAAAGGGGCGACTTGTTGGCATACATCGCTAATGCTGGGATAAACCAAGCTAAGGGTAGAATCAGGGCGGAGGGTCATAACAGCTAAGAGGGTTAATTATAGATGCAACAAAAATATACTAAGTCGTGGTTGGATAATGATACAGTAGCTGCTTGGATTTTTCTCACATAAATAGGTAAAATCTCATCCTTTGATGCTCTCCAGGTTGCTTGTGCCGAAGCTTCTCAAAGTGATTATCTTATCACTTGTGATAAGAGATTAATCAATCGCTGTCAAGGTTTAACACTCAAAGCAATCAACCCGACTGATTTTATTTTGGAGATGGAAGATGACAATTAAAGTTATTAACGAACAGCAAAATTTACAAGAAGTAATTCAGGTACTTTTTACACATTTAGAGCCATCCAAGGTAATGAAATTTTGGGCAGCTTGTAAATTAGGCGAAGGTGATTATTTACAACTAAAAGAAAAACTATTTGCTCAAGATAATGTTGATAGTTTGTATGAAAAAATTCAAGCCTATCAAGACATAGAATGAAACTTGAAGAGGAATTCAGAAGTCAGAATGAGCTAAACGCTCCGCCTCCGATCAGAATCAAGCCAACTAGACATAATTATGAACCAAGAGCTTACCCAAGCGATCGCCTTAGAAGTTCAGCTATTCCACATCATCGAACAGAAAGAAAATTTTCTCTTTTTACATCCAGCTAGCCAAACTATATACAGCAATTCTCATTTTGAAATAAATAGGGTATTAAACCCCATTTTGAAATTCAAA
>JAHCSU010000387.1 GCA_023522315.1 Nostoc sp. CCCryo 231-06 | reverse complement strand
TGCCATTATAATCGAAAGCAAAGGCACGATCTGCACTAGACTTCAAGTCGTAGCCACCGATTCCATTTCCCGGATCTCCTTGTGCATAAACTGCATAGAATTTAACCCCCTGAGATTGGACAATTAAAGGCGTGCTTGCTATAGCTGTTACTCCAGTAACAAAACCGCCTGTGATTTTCAGAAATTGGCGTCGAGAAAGTCCATCCAACATAATAACCTTCTTGTAGAATTAGCAAATTTATATTTCTCAATTCATCATTTTTTTCGGTCAGAATACCCAACTGAATTCTGACTCCTGAATTCTGTTAGATAAAATCAAGGTCTGTTGAGTTTTGTAAAAAAGCTGGAACGAATAATTTAGAAGCTCTCTGCTGATTTTACACTTCGTTACATAAGTAGATTTTTTAACGCCGACTTACTTCGTCAACTTAGTTCTTTATCTATCATTATTCCCAGGTAAAGTAAACTTCTTTACACAACATTTAAGATGTAAATTTCTGTAAAATCTTATACATTTTATTATATTGATAAGCGAAAATTTATCCTTCACACAGATGTATTTTGTTCGCTTATTTAAAAGGCGATATTTTGTTAATTTTCGTTTTTTCTTGACAAAAAAGCAATTTCTTCTTCTAGCAGAAATAATTTTGTGATATTTGATTGTGCTGAAACATACATAAGTTAATTTTATATGTAAGCTGAGGACATTTTCGATCAAGCAATAATCAAGTTCATACAATCTTTATATAATGCTGTAAGCTGTGGTAAATCCGCTCATGATTTGGAGCAACACGTTTAAGCATGGGAGCAATGCGATTTTGTGAGGTTTGGGAAAAAAGGTGCGATCGCTAAATTCTCTCTTCAGTATTTAAAATATATTTATACTTAACAAGCAGTGTTTATACTATGATAAATAGAATCTGAGTCAGAACGAGTTTTCAGTTTCTTTTTCTGACAATAAAAAAAAGGTAGAATTCTCAAGTAGAAACAGTTTTGAGATAGGGATTATCTACCTTAATGGAAAAAAATATATATGCAACTTTAGATTTAAGCAAATCATTATCAGATTTTTCTTCGGAAGTTACAAAATCTTTAGAATTGACGAATATCAAGGAATGGGATGGGCAGGTTCAAAAACCGGAGAAGAAAAAATTAGAGAAGTTGCACTTATTTTAGCTGGTCAATGTATTGCCATATTGTTGTATAATCTTTCCCAATCTGAGTCAGCTAATCAAACTGCAATTAATTCAAACAAGTAGAAGTTGGGATGGTTAGCTGATTATGAAGCAGACCTGATTCACTGGAATCAAATGGTGACAATGACACGCAGACTAGAAACCCAATTAAAACAATTAGGACTGAATTCTCAATCTCTGCAATATTTTCAGCAAAATGAATTTGAATTTGTTAAGAGTTCACTCCAAGATTTCCAACAGCAGATATTTGATTACGTGACTAATCAGTGTTCGCAAATCAAGGATAAAGAAACTTTTTTAGCCACTTCTGATGTGATTGAATCGTTGTTTGGAAAATATAAGCAATTTTCCGCACGTTGTCCAATGAAAGAGATGGGGCAGATGTTATTAACCATTTGTTTATCTACTATGAATCTAACGACTACCGTTATCAAAAATGCGCTTGAAGCCATTAGTTTTGCTTCGGTCGAAGAATGGCTCGCTGAAGTTTGTGGGCAATCTATGCTCTCAAAGAGAAAAACTCTATTTTCAGCCAACATTGACGACATAGAAACTGCATGAACTTTTACCCTCCCAAAAGGCACAGAGTCAACAGCCTACCCCCTGCCTCGTCTACTCCTCTCCCCAAGTTTGCAGTTGCAAATAAACTAGTACCAACGTCACTGCTAGTAACACCGTCGCTGCTGCTGCTGCATAACCAAAATCAAATTGAGCAAAAGCCTCTTGATAAATGTAGTAAACCAGCAAATTAGTCGAATTCAGTGGGCCACCGCCAGTCATCACATAAACTTGCTCAAAACTCCGCAATGTAAAAATCGCGGTAGTAATGATTGCAAATATCACAGTAGCGCGCAATCCAGGGAGAGTAATATACCAAAATTGTTGCCAAGCATTTGCTCCATCCAAATCTGCTGCTTCATAACGACTGGGAGGAATTGCTTGCAACCCTGCTAAAAAAACTACCATATTGAAACCGAGTTGTTTCCAAATACTCATTAAAATAATTACCGGCATTGCCCAAAATGTATCTCCTAGCCAGGCTATGTTTGGAATACCGAAAAAATCTAAAAGTCCGTTAACTGGCCCTGATGTTTGAAACAGCCAGCGAAATCCCAAACCGGCTGCCACAAGTGAGATAATTGAAGGCAGAAAATAGGCACTTCGCAGGATGCCCCGCAAGGGAATGGAGCGGTTTAATAGTACTGCCAATCCTAAGGAGATAACTAAACTGGGAATGATGGTGGCAACAGTAAAATAAAACGTGTTACCCAGAACTTGCCAGAAGTCGGGGTTGAGTAGCAAGCGCCAATAGTTTTTTAAGCCTATCCAATAAGTACCTTTTAGAGTGAAACTACCAGCAGTGAAACTGAGATAGAACAAATAGGCGATCGGCCAAATGATAAAAACGCCCAGCAAAATTAGTGCTGGTGTGAGAAAAATCCAGGCAGCTACTGTATCATTATCCAACCACGACTTAGTATATTTTTGTTGCATCTATAATTAACCCTCTTAGCTGTTATGACCTTCCGCCCTGATTCTACCCTTAGCTTAGTTTCTCCCAGCATTAGCGATGTATGCCAACAAGTCACCTCGGTAATTATGGCTTCAGAGAATGGCAGCAATTTTAATAAAAGCAATGCCTACGGCGGGCTACGCCTACGCACCTCTGTACTTGATTGCGGTGCGACAAAGTTTGGAGTACTCCAACACGATTTTGGAGTACTTCAACACGACTTTGGAGTACTTCAACACGACTTTGGAGTACTTCAACACGACTTTGGAGTACTTCAACACGACTTCGGAGTACTTCAACACGACTTTGGAGTACCTCAACACGACTTTGGAGTACCTCAACACGACTTTGGAGTACCTCAACACGACTTCGGAGTACCTCAACACGACTTCGGAGTACCTCAACACGACTTCGGAGTACCTCAAC
>JAHCSU010000386.1 GCA_023522315.1 Nostoc sp. CCCryo 231-06 | reverse complement strand
ACATGGAAATGCTAGAAGAAGCAATTCGGGAAATCCGAGGACAAGAAATTCCGCAAGTGGAGGATACCCAGATTGATCTTAACCTCACAGCATTTATCCCAGCAGATTACATTACCGATTTGGATCAAAAGATGAGTGCATACCGGGCGGTGGCCACAGCTAAATCTAAATCAGAATTAAAGCAGATTGCAGCCGAGTGGAGCGATCGCTATGGTACTTTACCTGTGCCTGCAAATCAACTTTTGCGAGTCATGGAACTCAAACAGTTAGCAAAAAAACTCGGATTTAGCCGGATTAAACCAGAAAACAAGCAGCACGTTGTTTTAGAAACACCGATGGAAGAACCCGCTTGGAATTTGTTGGCGGCGAATTTACCAGAAAATCTCAAGACGCGCTTTGTGTATTCTCCAGGTAAAGTGACGGTGCGCGGGTTAGGAGTTTTTAAAGCAGATCAACAATTGCAGAATTTGATTGATGCTTTCGGGAGAATGCAGGGTGCGATTCCAGAGGCGGCTGTTGTTTGATCAGTTTTGCTCAAGTTTCTATCAATTTAGAACCAAACCTACACAGGATAACCAGAGTGAATATTAATCTTAATTTGCCGCCAGAGTTAGAAAACGAGCTTTGTATCGAAGCTTCTCAGCTAAACCTTCCTCTTTCTGAATACATTCTTCGTGTTCTCTTTGTAAGGCAGATTCTAGCAAATCCACCCAAGACAGGAGCCGAACTTGTTGCTTACAGCACTTCCTCCTGCTATGAGGTACGCACACAGTCTCAAAAGTTAGGATAGGAAAGGGATGTGGGTAAAATTGGGTTTCATAATAGCCGGAAGTGCTGTATTGGCAGAGTGAAGGTGTTATCAACTCACGACCTGATATTACAGATAGTCAAGCATACGCTCGTAAGTTACGTCATGAAGTTGAAACTCGTGAGCAAACAAGTATGGCTGTTAGCTATATTCTTACAAACTAGCTCAACAGATTTATGAAAATCAGAGCAATCATTCATCCAGCAGAAGAAGGCGGCTATTGGGCAGAAGTTCCCGCGCTTCCCGGTTGTATTACCGAAGGAGACACTAGAGAAGAGGTAATCGCTAATTTAAAGGATGCTATTGAAGGTTGGCTTGAAGTTGCCAACAGTCGTAATGCAATTGAGTCAACAGATCAAGTTGTCGAAATTGCTGTATAAAATCGATTTCTGGCAAGCAACTTTGTAAGATTGTGGAGCAAAAAGGTTGGGTTTTGCAAAGAATTACTGGCAGTCATCATATTTATGAAAACCCCGAAGTACAAAAAATCCTGTCAATTCCTGTTCACAGCAATCAAGATTTGAAAGTTGGAACCTTGAAAGCCTTGATGAAAATAGTCCAGCTATCTGAAGAAGATTTACTTTCAATTGTGAATTACTGCTCTGATTCATCCACTAACTTGCTTGGTTCACCGGGGTAGAAATCATAGTCCACAATCTCTACCAAACTGTAAGGACACTCTACCGGAAAAGTCCGCTTGGGCAAATCTGTTTCTCCAACAGCTAATTCGACACCTTTAAGGTAAGCTTTCCGAAGTGCTTCTTCAAGGTAGGGCTTTAGGCTAGGATTGTCTTCGAGCAGTTCAGCAATATCTAAGCGTTGAATCCGAAGTGTTGCTAACCAGCTACGGCTACGGCATCCTGACTGGTATTCCCATTTTAGTAAATGTCCAATCAACACACTCAGACGGTTTCGCAGTTCTTGACGTTGCTGTTTACCCAAAGATTGAATCTCCTCAATCAGATTTTGCAGATCAATGTGACTCCACTG
>JAHCSU010000385.1 GCA_023522315.1 Nostoc sp. CCCryo 231-06 | reverse complement strand
AGGTTTACAGGTTCATCCTTACACCTTCCGTAATGAAGACCAGTACCTAGCAGCAGATTACAAAGGTAATCCAGAACTAGAATTTCAGCAGTTCTTTCAATTAGGGGTAGATGCACTCTTCACAGACTTCCCAGATACAGGGGATAAAGTCCGAGATTTCTTGAGTGATCCTCAGAATAACTTAGTGCGATCGCCACAAAACCCCGATGTTCTCTCAGGAGATGCTTTTGCTAACTTGGGTGGTTCCAAAGGTTTTGAAGGCGGAGCAATCAACGCCAGCAAAACCAAACTCTATATGCTGCTAGAGGGTACGGTTCAGGGCGATCCTACTGGTGCTTTGCGGATTAATGAATTTGACATCGCCAGCCGTGAGTACACTAATAACAAACTTTACTACGAATTAGAAAATCCTGCTTATGCGATCGGTGATTTAGCAGTCATTAATGATAATGAGTACTTAGTTATTGAGCGGGATGGTGGTCAAGGAACTTCTGCTGAATTCAAAAAGATTTTCAAAATTGACCTGTCTAAAACAGATTCTAATGGCTATGTAGCTAAAGAAGAAGTTGCGGACTTGTTAAACATTCAAGACCCCAACGACCTCAATGGCGATGGTAAAACTACCTTTGACTTCCCATTTGTAACCATTGAAAATGTTTTAGTTGTTGACAAAGACACCATTTTGGTAGCTAATGATAACAACTATCCTTTCTCTACAGGTCGTCCTGGAAATGATCCTCAAAATCCAGTTATAGATAACAATGAAATTATTCTGTTGAAGCTGGAAAATCCCCTCAACCTTGCTCCTGGTTTAGGTCAACCTCAAGCTGAAGAAATTAATTCTGGCTCCACTACCAGCGATGATATTACTGTTCAGCCGGATCAAACCTTATTCACAGGTGACGGAGCAGACATTGTAGTGGGTACTATAGGTAACACAATTTTCACTGGGAATGGTGAAGACACGGTGGTGGTTGGTAGTAACTCCTCAGTGTCCACAGGAGACGGTAATGATCAAATTTTAATTGGCGCAAATGGCCCTGCTAACAATACTAGTGCTAGTAGTGGTGCTGGTGATGACAAAGTTACCGTAGTAGAAGCCAATGGTGGTAATAATTTGTTTGGGGCAGCAGGTAATGATACTTTGACAGTAGTTGAAGGTTCGCGTCAACTGTCCTTCGGTGGCTCAGGTAACGATACCCTCACCAGTAACGGTAGCAATAACCGTCTCTACGGTGGTTCTGGAGATGACAAACTCTTCTCTGGTGTGAATGACTCCCTGTTCGGTGGCGATGGTGATGATGTGCTATTTGCTGGTCAACAGGGCGCTAATCGCTTGAGTGGTGGTGCTGGTGCTGACCAATTCTGGATTGCTAACGCCAGTCTGCCAACTAGCAAAAACATTGTGACTGATTTTGCGATCGGTATTGATAAAATCGGGCTGGGCGGTATTAGCCTCAGTAGTCTAAGGGTATTGCAACAGGGTGCTGACACTCTCGTGAAAACCGGAAATACAGAGTTGGTTTCATTGCTGGGAATTGCATCAACTAGCCTCACAATAAATGATTTCGTTTTTTCTGCTAGTGTCATTTAGCCGAAAGATGATTACAGCTTAGATTCAACATTCATTCATTAATTAAGCTGTAGTGATTTTGCTAATGCGGGGGAGTGATACTCCCTCGTTTTTTATAGGGAAAATAGCCCCGGTTGTGAGATGGGGTTGTTTTATCCATAGCGATTAGATGGACTCGATATTAATTAAACCAGTAAATTTACTGAAGGCAGTTATTGTCTTTGCTTCATAAATTTAATAATTGATCGAAACAGAATTCAGGAGTTAAGAGGGCGGTTCTCAATTTCCCACTGACCTGTAAGGTGACAAAAAACCTTCACCTTTGCTTTTTCAGTTAATTTTTATTAAATTAAGCTAGCAAAAAAGTCATGGGGAATTCTTTTAAAAATCGGGTATGGCGCTGTTTACCGAGGAAAGCTTACCGTTTTTGCCATTAGTGATATTGTCAATCCCTATACTCAAGAATTTGTCAAAAAAATTTAGAAATTTAAAGTTTTTTTTATTACATAATTCTTAAGTAGGGTATTTACTTAAAAAAGCATCTGTGATAATTTCATGTTGATTATCATAAATTAAAATGGGCGACGCTAAATTTAACAACTGCGTTTATGTGTCTTAGTTTGATGATGAGTATCCATTTTACATAATTGCAATGCTAAATATTGATTTTAAGTTTGTATAAATTATGTAGGGTTAACCAAGTGATAACTTATCCTCAATGTATTGACACTATACTTTATAGCGGTTCCCATGTACATGCGGTACAACATTACATTATATTGCGAAGTGTAAGGGCACGGCACTGCCGTGCCCCTACGGGTGTACCTCACGTAAACGAGAAACGCTATACCTTATTTTGAAAAACGCATAACAATTGTAACCGTGTGAATATCAATACAGTCCTGCAATTAGACGAACATTCCCTCTGTACTTTTACATATTCAGACACCGGAATTCCATAGAAGTCTTGCCACTACTAGCATAAAAGCAAACACTGCCACTGTTAGTAAGAAATACTCCCTAATGTTTTCGGCTTAATTCCTCACTTTTACTTGTTTGATATGACTTATATTAAGAACAGTTTCCTCGAATTTGTCACCACCCTAGAAGGGTTTGATCACTTACCAGATGCAGCGATCGCTAACCTATCAGAACAGGTGCAAGCTTGGCGCTATCGGATAGGTCAGAAAATCATCGGTAAAGAAGGTCTTTCGGAACACATAACGATCATTTATGAGGGACAAGTGCGCCTGTTGGGATACGATCCCCACACCCAAATGCCAATTACCCTAAAATTGCTGCAACCAGGGGAAATTATTGGCGAAATTGGTTTGTTGCGCGATGTCGCCTGTGAAACAGCGATCGCCTCCACCGAAGTAGTATGTTTAACCTTAAATGCATCGGCATATTTTAGCTTTCTGGCTTTATACCCAGCTTTTGCCGATGCTCGCAAGAACCGCAGCTATTTGGTGGAAGTTTTCGATATTCTCAGCTTGTATTGGAAACAGCAACCGCTCGCTACTTTAAATTTCAAAGAAGCGGCAGAAAACGCCCTACCCCAGGCGAAAATACATTACCTCCCTCCAGGGGCAACTCCATTCAACCAACTCGATAGTGAAAGGGTCTGGTTTTTGAGTGGCGGAGGTACAGTCACGAATTTCTCACCTGGCGATCGCATAGAATCGGATAATAACAGAGACAATATTCAAGTCATAAGTCAAAACCCCGCCCGGTTAGTTGGGATACATCCGTCAGATTTGATCTTAGAAGATAGTCATGAGATAGTACTTGCGGTAAGTAACACCAAATCAGATAGCACAGAGGAATTAGATATTCCCTATGCATCAGACGAAATAGTTCCCCAGACACCCCCCCCCAACCTCAAAAAGTTCGTCAAAAGAAAAATACCCGTTTTTTAGTGGTAAGGGAGAATTAAATACAGCCTTCGCCTGCTTCCAAATGATCGCGAAGCAGCTAGAAATGCCGTTTCGTCGAGAAGTGGTTCGCCGTATCTTAACTGAGCAAGTCAAACGTCAGGGTGTCATATCGTTTCAAGTTACTGCTTACCTGGCAGAGTTAATCGGACTTAAAGCGCAGTTGATAGAGCTACCAATCGCCTCAGTGACGCGCATTCCCACACCGGCGCTAATTCGCTATGGTGATAATTTTGCTGTTTTATATGAAGTGGATGCAAATACCGTGGTTGTGGGTGTCCCATCCAAAGGCATTGTGCGCTGCAAACCCGCTCAATTGGTTGAACAATTAGATGTTGACCCAACCGACTTTCCGCCCAAAGTTAGGGTATTACTGCTCACTGCAACGAATCAAACACCACAAGAGCGTTTTAGTTTACGGTGGTTTATACCCTATTTGGCACGCCACCGCCGAGTCCTGATAGAGGTCTTTGTCGCTTCCTTTTTCGTGCAGTTGGCAGCGTTGGCGAATCCTCTAGTGGTTCAGTTAATTATCGACAAAGTTATCACTCAAAATAGTATTGGCACACTAAATATTTTGGGGATTTTGCTATTAGTAGTCGGTATATTTGAAGCGGTATTGACTACCTTAAGAACCTACTTATTTGTTGATACCACGAACCGGATTGATATGGGTTTAGGGTCGCAAATTATCGACCACTTACTACGTCTACCCCTGCGCTACTTTGAACGCCGACCGGTGGGTGAACTTTCCACTCGAATCAACGAATTAGAAAATATCCGGCAATTCCTGACTGGTACGGCCTTAACGGTGGGGTTAGATGCTCTGTTTTCCGTGGTTTATATCGGTGTGATGCTGATTTATAGTTGGCAACTCACCTTAGTAGGCTTAAGCACAATTCCAGTGTTTGTGATTATCACCTTAGTTGCTTCTCCCACCATTAGTAGACAGTTACGTGCCAAAGCCGAACGCAACGCCGAAACTCAATCTTATTTAGTGGAGGTGATGTCAGGAATTCAAACCGTAAAAGCGCAAAATATCGAATTGCGATCGCGCTTTTCTTGGCAAGAGCGTTACGCTCGGTTTGTCGCTGCTGGTTTTAAAACGGTTGTAACTTCCACCCTCGCTAACTCTACCAGCAGCTTTCTCAACAAACTTAGTAGCTTACTCGTTTTGTGGGTAGGAGCTTATCTAGTACTCCAAGGAGAATTAACTTTAGGCGAATTAATTGCCTTTAGAATTATATCGGGTTACGTCACCAGCCCAATATTGCGTTTAGCTCAACTCTGGCAAAGCTTCCAAGAAACAGCCTTGTCTCTAGAGCGTTTAAGCGATATTGTCGATACGCCACAAGAAGGAGAAACAGACCGCTACAATATACCCTTACCGGCGATTAAGGGAGCGGTGAAATACGAAAATGTTTCCTTCCGTTTTGGCACAAGTGGCCCTCTGCAACTTTCTAATGTCAACCTCGAATTTGAGCCAGGTAAATTTGTCGGCATTGTCGGACAAAGTGGATCTGGTAAAAGTACGATGATGAAGTTACTGCTGAGACTTTACGAAACTGAGTCCGGCAGAATTTTGATTGATGGTTATGATATTGCTAAAGTTGAACTCTATTCGCTGCGACGACAAATTGGCGTAGTTCCCCAAGAAACATTGTTGTTTGACGGAAGTGTTCAGGAAAATATTGCCCTAACTAATCCCGATGCGACAACCGAAGAAATTATCGAAGCGGCTCAGGTTGCGTGCGCCCACGAGTTTATCATGAACTTACCCAACGGTTACAACACGCGGGTGGGAGAACGGGGTTCTGCACTTTCAGGTGGACAACGACAAAGAATTGCGATCGCCCGCTCTGTTTTACAACGACCAAAATTACTAGTTTTAGATGAAGCAACCAGCGCATTAGATTATCCCACAGAGCGGCAAATATGTCTCAATTTAGCCAAAGCATTCAAGGGTGATACAGTATTTTTTATTACCCATCGGCTGAACACTGTAAGTAATGCAGACATGATCGTTGTGATGGATAATAGCAGGGTTATAGAACAAGGTAGCCATCATGAATTAATGGCTGCTAAAGGTCATTATTTTTACCTGTATCAGCAACAAGACGTGAACTTGTAATTAGTGATTGCTGGGGACATGGCAACGAAAAGGCAGGGGGAAGGGAGCAGGGAGCAGGGGGAAATGACCCCATCAAGAACTGCTCTACAAAAAATCCAAAATCCAAAATCCAAAATCCAAAAGCGTTATGACTCAACTTAATGGGAATCAGAAAAACGGCAATCACAAAAATGGAGTCAAGCAAGATTCACCAGTACTTACAAAACAACAGAAAGCTGCTCAACAGTCTTTAATCAACTCAAGTAGTCAGGAATTTGAGCAATCTATTGTCTTGCGCCAATCTCCAATTTGGTCGCGGACAATCATGGTGACTTTAATGGCCCTAGCCTGCTTTGGAATTGCTTGGGCTTATTTTGCCAAAATTGAGCAAGTAGTGCCAGCAACAGGCCAATTAAAGCCAGAAGGAACAGTCAAAGATGTTCAGGCTCCTGTTAGTGGAGTCGTGAAAACAGTTAATGTTAAAGATGGGCAAGAAGTAAAGGCAGGAGATTTATTGCTGACTTTTGATTCCATCGCTTCTGTAGCTGAATTAGATTCTTTGAAAAAAATTCGCGTTGCATTAAATAGAGAAAACCAGATTTATCGCCGATTGATGGGTGCAAGTACCGCCACAGAATCAGAACTGTTATATTTGCGCGGTAATTTGCCGCAAGAAGCTGCTTTTCTCCTGAAAAGTCGGGCAGCGTTAGTAGGAGAAAATGAATTATCACGGACTCAATTAAAAAATTCTGGTGTAGGTACTGGACTAGGGATTGATGAGCAACAACTTCTACAAGTTGCCAAAAAAGAATTAGACTCTCGATCTTCAGCAGCGCGATTAGAAGTAGAAAAAATCAAAAAACAACTAGCTCAAAATAAATATAAGCTGGAAGATAGTAAAGCAAGTTTAGCTATTCAAGTGGGGATTTTAGGTAAACTTAAGATATTATCAGAAGAAGGTGGTATTTCTCAGCTTCAGTATCTTAACCAACAACAAGAAGTACAAAACCGCACGGCAGAAGTAGCGCAATTAGGTGAGGAAGAAAAACGCCTCCAATTTGATATACAAAAAGGGCAACAAGAGTTAAGCAATACGGTGGCTGTTTCTGATAAAAACATTTTGGATAAGATAGCTGATAACAAACAGCGCATTGCCGCAATTGATAGCCAATTCATGAAAGTTATTTTAGATAATGAGCAGCGTTTGGCAGATATCAATAGTAAAATCTCTCAAGCACAGTTAAATGTTAAATATCAAGAACTCCGTGCGCCTGTAGCTGGAACAGTTTTCGATTTGCAAGCAAAAAACCCTGGATTTGTAGCGACTCCGACTACAAAACTGCTGCAAATAGTCCCAAATGAAAACTATATAGCTGAAGTTTTCATCACTAACAAAGATATCGGTTTTGTCCGAAAAGGTATGAAGGTAGATGTCAGAATTGATTCTTTTCCTTACAGCGAGTTTGGTGATATCAAAGGGGAACTGGCTGGGATAGGATCAGACGCATTACCGCCAGATCAAACACATCAGTTTTATAGATTTCCGGCAAAGCTCCATTTAGATAAACAATCTTTAGTGATTAGGGGTAAAAACGTCCCCTTGCAATCAGGTATGTCAATTAGTGCCAATATAAAAGTACGCGAAGAACGGACTGTGCTTAGTTTATTTACTGAGTTGTTTACCAAGCAAATTGATACTCTTAAAGAGGTACGTTAATTTATCAAGGAAGGCAGGAAGCAGGAGGAAAATTGCCAGGGGTAGCGGCTCCGGCTTTGCTCTGTTATCCTGCCGAGAGGGAGCAAGGGTACGCTATCGTTGAGGCAAATTCTTATCGCTGCTTGCAGCTAAGACTTGATGTGATATCATGTCCGCTTAATTACTTATTAAACCCTAAGAACCCCACCCCGACAAAGCTATGCTTTGTCTCCCCTCCCGAAGAGCGGGGAGGGGATTAAGGGGAGCCAGTGCGGTCTTGGGGTCTCCCCAAGTGGAGCATCTGGCGTGTGGGGTGCAATGAATGTGGGAATCACAACTAATTATACGGACATGATGTGATGGAGCGATCGCCCTTTGTAGAAAAATCTTCATCTATCTTTCAGACAGCGATCGCAAAACACCCAACCTAGTCGCCCGATATTTGCTCTAGGCTAATGCCGCTACCTTCTCTAACAATCCCTGAAATAGCCTCAAGCCATCGCTATTCCCCAGCATCGCGTCAGCTGCTCTTTCTGGGTGCGGCATCATCCCCAACACATTGCCCTGGCGATCGCAAATTCCGGCAATGTTGTTGAGTGAACCGTTGGGATTCTCCCCTTCATAGCGAAATACAACTTGCCCGTTATCTTCAATTTCTGCAAGAGTGGCTGCGTCAGCGTAGAATTGCCCCTCTCCGTGGGCAATGGGCAAAGTGATAACTTCACCAGTCGTATAGGCTTGCGTCCAAGTGAGATTACTACGCTCAACTTTTAAGGGGGCGCGATCGCAAATAAAATGCAAATCCCGATTTCTAGTCAACACCCCTGGCAAAAGTCCAGCTTCAGTTAATACCTGAAAACCGTTGCAAATACCGATGACAAACTTACCCTTTTGGGCATGTTCCACAACCTGCTGCATTACGGGTGAAAAACGTGCGATCGCACCGCAGCGCAGATAATCCCCGTAACTAAAGCCACCAGGGATGATAACGACATCCAAATCAGTAATGTCTGTTTCTTGATGCCAAACCATGCGAGTTGGTTGTAAGAGCAAATCTCTGGTTACATAAGCAACATCGCGATCGCAATTAGAACCGGGAAAAACAACAACACCGAATTTCATGATTAATCAAAGGGAGTGGGGAGTGGGGACTTGTACTGAGCGACTTGCCTTGAGCGAAGTCGAAA
>JAHCSU010000384.1 GCA_023522315.1 Nostoc sp. CCCryo 231-06 | reverse complement strand
ATGGAACGCTTAACTCATGACTGGAAGTCACGAGTGTGCAGCTTGCAGAAATCAATGACTGCATCTAAACCTGTGACATCACCGCTAGCTTTGGCATAGTTGTAAATTGCCAAGGCTGCTACATAAGCTTCACTACCAGCAGCTATACAGGTATCATCTACCAGTTCTTGCAGTTGCGTTAGAGACAACAGCACCGGATACAAGTCTTCAAATATCCCTAAATCTCGGCGCATCTCTTCTAAATCAAAAGAACGAGGTAAAAATTCCGGGTTCTGTGTCGCCACTTCTAAGGCTTTGGTGACAAAAGCCCGACTTTTATCTCCCATCTTGATTATGGTGCGTCGGTCTTCGGTAGTCAAATCAATCAAAAATGGTAACTTTTGTTTGATTGTAGCGTAGACGCGAAGCGGCTTGTCGTAGACATCGCTTGCATGACTGCTTCTTTGTCTGCTGGGGCTAGGCTGGCACTGATGCGATTTTCTGCCATTTTTAATACTCATTTAGGGGACTTGATTTCAGTATTCCCAAAGTTATATCGCTTTGCCCCAAATTTTAAATTAACAATTAAATACTACATAGAATCGAGCCGATGACGTAATTGACTACTAAAAGCATCAATTACAGTGACGACTACCAAAAGCACTAACATCATGGTTGTTGCTTTGGTGTACTCGAACCCGTCGATGTAACTTTTCAATTGAAAGCCAATACCACCTGCACCAACTACACCCAAGACAGAAGCAGCACGGATGTTGTACTCAAACATCCAAAAAGTGTAACCCAATCCCAGTGGTAGCACTTGAGGGAGAATGCCGTATTGAGCAATCTGTAGCTTGGAGGCTCCGATAACTTGCAAGGATTCAAGAGAACGCGGATCAACCGCTTCAATTGCCTGTTGATAAAATTTAGCAAGGTAGCCGATGGTGTAGATTCCCAAAGCTAAAGTTCCTGCTGGTGCGCCTAACCCAGTGGCAGCAACAAAAATTAGCCCCAGAATAATTGAGGGGACAGAACGTACAGTATTTTGCAGCAAATTAGCTAGCGATCGCAACCACCCAGGCGCAATATTGCTGGCGCTAGCTATAGCAATCGGTACAGAAAGAATTGCTCCAATGGTAGTTCCCCATAAAGACATCTGTACAGTTTCAATTAGTGCCTTAACTGCAATATCTAAAACTTTCCAATCGGGAGGAAATAATCGGATAATAAAATCGGTGATGTATGGCCAGCTAGAACGCAGCAGTTCAAAATCGAGTTTGAGTCCTCGCAAAGCCCAACCATAAACTATAACGACAATTAATAAGATGAGCAGAGAACTCAGCCAAGGGTAGAAGCGTAAGCGTTTTAACTTAAAAAAGGAACTCATACTGTATTGAAGAAGAATTCAGAAGTCAGAATTCAGGAGTCAGAATTTAATTTTGAATTCTGGCTCCTGACTCCTGTTTTGTTAAATCAAATTTTACTCAACCGGAAACTTTAGCAAATTGAGCTTGTAAGTTGTCACAATGTCCTTGGTAAACGACGCGTCCAGCATCTAAGACGATCGCTTGCCCTGCATATTTTTCTGCGATTCCCAAATCGTGCAAAACTGCCACAATAGTCATACCTTGCTGAGTGTGTAACTCAGATAGAGTTTGCATGACTTGTTGGGACGCGATAACATCTAACCCAGTGATAGGTTCATCGACTAAAAGAATTTGTGGTGATTGAATTAAAGTCCGAGCGATCGCTACTCGTTGTTGCTGTCCACCACTTAATTGACTGGTTTTTTGAAAAGCTAACTCTCCCAGTCCTAACTGTTCTAATAAATTTAGTGCCAACATGCGATCGCGTTTGGAAAATCCAAACAGTGTCTGCCAAGTTGTTCTTTTACCAAGGCATCCGCACAAGACATTTTCTAGTGCTGATAACTGCCGAATCAATCCGCCACCTTGAAATAACATGCCAACATCGCGCCGAATTTTTGGCAGTGTTCGAGGATTCATCTCAACATTATTGACGAGCAATTCTCCTCTCACTGATGGCACTAGTCCAACTAGCGATCGTAGTAATGTAGACTTACCAGCACCGTTTAACCCCAGCAAAACGACAAATTCACCCCGTTTAATCTGGCAATTAATCCCGTTGAGAATAGGACGATTGAGAGATGGAGTATAAGCTGTCTCTAGGTTATGACACTCAATAACATAATCATTCATAGAAATTTATTGAACAGAATTCAGGAGTCAGGAAGGGCTAAACGCCCCGCTACCGCTAACAGAATAAATTTTGACCGAAAAAGCGGATAGCGCAGCTTCTCGTAGAGAGAGTCAAGATTGGTGAGTAGGTAGGCGTAATTAAACATAAGATCAAACCTCACCCTCAATCCCTCTCCTTATTAAGGAGAGGGAAGCCGGAGGCAAGGTGAGGTTTTATATTTAATTTGACCCACTTACTTAAGTTCTGAATTCTGAATTCTGAATTCTGCCTCCTGCCTCCTTCAAAACTGTTAACTGAATTATGGTTCAATGCCAGCGATTTGAAGAGCTTCACGGATAGTTGCTAGGTGACGATCGTGATTAATCCGCACTAATTCTGTGGAATTATACAAGTCGCTTAACAATTTATTATTTTCCGACTTATTTAATTTCAGTAAGGTGTTGATGATTTTTTCTCGTGTTGGAGCTGGAACATCATCATCAATGGCAATACCGTGGGCAGGTACACCATTAATTTTGTGCAGAACCCGTAACTTACTCTTCTCTTCTGCGGTGATATAAGGTGGATTGAGAGCATATTCTGACACAACAGCTACATCAGCTTGGCCGCGCACAACTGCTTGCAAGGCTTTGCTGTAATTGCCGCCGTAAGAAACTTGACTAAAGAAATCATCTAAGCGATCGCGGTTGGGTACAAATTTTTGTTTGACCAACTCAGCCACAGGGATAATAAACCCAGAGCCAGAATTAGGGGAAGTAAAAGCAATTTTCTTGCCTCGCAGTTGTTCTAAAGTGGCTTTAGCTGAATTTTGAGTTTTTAGGGGACTATTCTTGGGGACAACAAATGTTGAGCTATAGGTGTATCTTCCAGAATAAGTGGAACGAACTTCGGCTAGATACAAACTGGCGTTTGCTAATTGTTTCGCTTTCAAAGCCGGACGGCTACTTAAAAAAGCTACATCAGCCCGATTTGCTCTCAAAGCTTCTACAGCAGCTGTATCATCACCAACTTGGGCGACGACTGGAATTCCTAACTCTTTCGATAAAAAAGCTCCTACCGCATTTGCCTTATTTTGCAAGTCTGTAGAATCAGCACGACTGGGAAAAACTATTGTTAAAGTCTTCTGCCCTTGGGCAAGTAAGCGTGGTGTCTGTTGATTAGTGGTGGGGTTGGCGATCGTTGCCTGCATAGCCCCTACTGTGCTGACTACTAGACCTGTAAGCACTGCAAATGCCGCGCCAGCACCCAATAAGCTCTTTTTCATCACACTCATTTGCAACTCTCCATTAGGAAGTTTTCTCAGTTTTTTTGCTAATTAATTTTAATTAACCCCTAAAAAAGATTTATAGCTTTTAAGAAAAAAAGTCAATAATAAAGCCTAGTTTGTTTGTAAAGTTGTAGACTTTTTTTGTGAGTGTATTGGTACTAACCGCTAATTACAGCGATCGCATCAATTTCTACCAACACATCTTTAGGTAAGCGCGATACCTGGACACAAGCCCGCGCTGGGGCTGTATCTTCCGGGAAATATTTAGCATAAACGGCATTCACAGCCGCGAAATCATTCATATCAGCTAAAAATACAGTGGTCTTCACCACATCTTGAAAAGTCGCCCCAGCTGCTATGAGGATGGCTTCAAGATTAGCTAATACCTGCTCAGTTTGCTTTTTGACATCATCAGTGTAGACGACATCACCAAGACGGGGATCGATGGCAATTTGTCCAGCCACGAATACAAATTGACCAGAAGCTGCGATCGCTTGATTATAAGGGCCGACTGGTGCGGGCGCGTTATCAGTATTAATTACTTTACGGGTCATAGATATTACTTTCTCTAACGATGTTTCCTGTTTACCGATTTCTGCTTCAGCTGCGATCGGTTTGTAGACTTCTCCATCTGGCATTATCGCACCAGTTAGGTCAGCATCTTGAAGATTAGCGGCGTAAATGTTAGCTCCAGTTAAGTCAGCTTTTCTAAGATTTGCTCCGTTCAGATTTGCGTTCATCAAATCTACTTTTTGCAGTTCTGCTTTTTCTAAATTTGTCCCCTTGAGGCACGCTTTTCTGAAATTTACACTTATGAGCTTTGCTGCACCTAGATCAGCCTCAGCCAGATTCATACCAGACAAATCCTTTTGAGATAAAATAACACCCCTAACCTTGGCTCCTTGAAAATTGGCATCTTTGAGTTTCACAGTAGATAAATCTACGTGACTAAAATCAGAGCCAACTAAATTAGCTTGACTTAAATCAGCACTCTTCAAGCTGGATCTAACGACTTTTGTTTCATTCAATGATGCGTCAGTGAAGTTTGCAGAGTCTAGTATAGTATCACTCAAGTCAGCATTATTTAGGTTGGCGTTACTAAAGTTAGCACTACTCAAATTCGCTTTACTCAAGTTGGCATTATCCAGATTAGCATTAGTAAAATTGGCACTATTCAGGGCTGCTTCACTAAAGTTTGTATTCTTCAAGTTAGCGTTACTTAAGTTTCCACTACTTATATTTGCCTTACTTAAGTCAGCACCACTCAAATCTGCCCAAGTTAAATTTAAACGAGAATTTTCCGCTAAACCACTCAAGTTTGCACCTGTCAAAGATGCCCTAGTGAGGTTAGTGTTTTGAAGTAATCCCTTACTCAGATTGGCATCATTCAAATCTGCTCCCGTTAAATCTGCACCCGTCAAGTCTATCCCACTCAGATTTGCACCTTTGAGGTCTACACCTCTCAAATTTACTGAATGAAATTTCCGTTCCCCTGCTGCGTATTTCTCCAAAAGTTCCTCAGCGTCCATGATGCACCTTTAAATACCATTGACACAGTATAATCACAAAAACTTTGTGTCAGAGATATTTCTCTCCCCTCCTCTCTCCGCGCTCTCTGCGCCTCTGCGGTTCGTCCCTCTTACCCCAACCTCGAACGTATCCCATAATGCCACCAGATTAGCATTTCGCTCGCACTCGTATAATACTGTTACTACAGACTGCAAAACATCATTGATGAATATTAAAGAAGTACTGCTCCAAGAAATTGAATCATCCTCAGATGTTCTACTAGCCGAAACGCTAGATTTTTTGCGTTTTCTCAAAACAAAACCAAGAACCGAGCAAATATCTCTTGACCTGTCAACGGAAAAAAATGATGATACTTCCAATCATCAAACGAAACCGGAAATACAAGAAGCAACACCAATTCTTAGAGGCTCTAAAGCAGAAGACTTGTTAAAATTTGCCGGAACCTGGCAAGGAGATGATTTTGAAGAGTGCTTGCAGCTAGTTTACGAAACCCGTTTCCAGGCTGAATTTTAGTGACGTACCTCCTAGATACCAACCACCTTTTTTGAATTAAAAATTAAATCCCCTCTTCTCTCTGCGCCCTCTGCGCCTCTGCGGTTCGTCCTCTTACCCCAACCTCGGACGTATCCCATAATGCCGATATCGCCAATAATCCCGCAGAATGCGATCGTGATCAAAACATAAATTACCAGGCACACGCCAATACTCAAAAACTCCTACACCCTTAGCATCATCCCCAGCCACAGGTTCCCCCGTAGCTGTCGCCAAAAACACAATGCTAATGGTATGCTGACGCGGATCGCGGTCGGGGTCAGAATACACCAGTAATTGTTCAACTAACTCCACCTGCAAACCCGTTTCTTCCTCAGCTTCTCGCCGCGCCGCCACTTCCACCGCTTCCCCATAATCCACAAAACCACCAGGAATAGCCCAACCTAAGGGTAGATTATGTCTTTCAATTAACACTATTGGCCGATGAGGTCGATCTACTAGTTCAATGATGATATCAACTGTCGGTGCAGGATTTCGGTAAGTCATAATTATTAGTCATTGGTCATTGGTCATTAGTCATTGGTCATTAGTCATTGGTTATTCACAAATGACAAAGGACAAATGACAAATGACAATCAAGATGAGTTTACTTGATTTACCGTGCAAATACTGTCCCGTGATAAATTCGATGCGATCGCATCACGCCTCCATCAGACAATTGCTCCCTCTCATAATTCAGGTTAAATATGCCTTTTCCTAGATCCAGTGGCATTTTGCTGCATCCTACCTCCTTTCCCAGCCGATTTGGCGTTGGAGATTTAGGCTTAGAAGCCTATCGCTTCATCGATTTTCTTAAAGATACCCATCAACAATATTGGCAAGTTTTACCCTTGGGGCCCACTGGATACGGCAATTCCCCCTATATGTGCTACTCGGCAATGGCAGGAAATCCCCTGCTGGTTAGCCCAGAAAAACTGCGAGATGAGGGTTTGCTAACTGAAGAAGACTTTGCTAACTTGCCAGGATTTCCGGTAGAAAAGGTAGACTTCGACCAGGTTGTGCCGATTAAGATTGGGCTACTTAAAAAAGCCTGTGAAAACTTTAAACTGAATGCTACGGACATCCAAAAAAACGAGTTTGCAGGTTTTTGCGATAGTAAAGCCTATTGGCTAGATAATTACGCCTTATTTATGGCGCTGAAAGATGCCCACGAAAATGCAAGCTGGCATACATGGGAGCCAGAATTTGTCAAGCGCGAACCCGAAGCATTAGCTCAGGTACAGGATCGGCTTAACGGAGAGATTTTTTATTACAAGTTCGTCCAATTTGAGTTTTTCCGCCAGTGGTCAGACCTGAAAAGCTACGCCAATATGCGCGGCATTGACATTATTGGCGATATCCCCATCTATGTAGCTCATGATAGCGCCGACGTGTGGGCGCATCCCGACATATTTTGCTTAGACAAAGAGACTGGAGTTGCTGCCCAAATGGCAGGAGTCCCACCAGATTATTTCAGCGCCACCGGTCAATTGTGGGGCAACCCGGTTTATAACTGGGAGGAATTGCAAAAACAAGACTTTAAATGGTGGGTACAGCGCTTTGAGGCAATGCTGGATTATGTAGATATAATTCGCATTGACCACTTCCGAGGCTTCGAGGCTTATTGGTCAGTAGCCCAAGGCGAAGAAACTGCCATGAATGGTAAATGGGTGGAAGCACCTGGAGACGCTTTTTTTGCAGCGATTAGGGAGAAGTTGGGCAAGCTACCCGTCTTGGCGGAAGATTTGGGAGTAATTACACCAGAGGTAGAAGCGCTGCGAGATAAGTATGAATTTCCTGGGATGAAGGTTTTGCAGTTTGCCTTTGGTTCCGATCCCGCTAATCCATTCTTACCATTCAATTACCCGCGAAATGCTGTAGTTTATACCGGGACTCACGATAACGATACAACTGTAGGCTGGTTCAATTCAGCCAGCGACAACGAAAAGCATAACTTATGGCTTTATTTAGGTTGTATTAGTCCTGAAGGCATCCAGTGGGATTTAATTCGCCTAGCTTTGAGTTCCATAGCCAACCAAGCGATTATTCCCTTGCAAGATATTTTGGGATTAGGAAACGAAGCGCGGATGAATTTTCCTAGTGTTGCTGAGGGGAACTGGGAGTGGCGCTATCAAGCAGAAGCGTTGAGAGATGAATTACGCGATCGCTTGAAAGTTCTTACCAGACTCAATGGACGCGCCCCGGAAGCACAATAAGGCAGGGGGAGTAAGGGGAGATAGGGGAGTCAATGCCTCCTTGTCTCCTTGTCGCTCTCATCTCCCTCATCTCAAAACTTAGGTTTTGCAGCAATCCTAACTTCTTCCTCTTTCCCCGGTTCTCCCATTTCCTTGGCTTTTTCTTGATTGATGCTCATTAACACGCCACCAGCATTATCAGTTTTCACACTGAGTTGCTCTTGGGCTTTCCAAATCCGGTGAGTTCCCTCTGGAAGAATACCTTCAAACTCGGTTTTGCCATCGGCTACTACGCGAATCCAAGATGACGCTTTCAAAGTGACACCAATCTGTACAGCCTTTCCCTGTTGGACAGCGCTTAGGGTATCGTTAACTGATTTAACCTCCACCGATTCTTTTATTTGGGCTATCTCTGGTTTAACAATGGATTTTTGTTTTGGATATGGCTGGTTTTGGCTATTACTTGCTTGTAGTACAGCGTTATTTAATAACTGAGATAAGCCATTTACAGAGCATACAATTAGCAATATGTAAAGAAAGTAAAGATGAATCGGACGTAGTTGATCAAGGGGTGAATTATTCCCCATACCTTGAGGGTTCACTTGTGCAGAACTGATCGGAAAAGTGCCAGAAAATTCTACTCCATTCAAGCCTAGTGCGTCGGCAAATTGCCTGATTAAACCCTGAATATAGACTGGTTCTGGCAGATCGTTTAAATTACCTTCTTCGATCGCCTGCAATAATCGCCGGGGAATCCTAGTTAATGCAACCATTTGCTCTAGAGATAATCCCTGTTCTTGACGCAATGCCCAAAGTTGAGCGCCCATTTCTGCCAACTTTTCAGTTCGTTGTTGCTCTAATGAAAGTGATGGCTGCAAATTATTCTTCTTTCTTAGCCATTTCATGACTACTGACACTCCTTAACTCCACAGAATCATTAATTAGGTTGCGTTATCTGATCTTGCAAAAACTGAATCTCATGATCTTTGAGGGAACGATATTTACCCTCTGACAAAAAAGGTTCTTTTGGAGTTTGTAATTGAATTGGGCCAATAGCAGTCCGATGCAGCTTGATTACTGGGTATCCTAACTGTTGAGCTATCCTGCGAATTTGGCGATTTCTTCCCTCCTGCAACACTATTTCTAAAAAGCTTTGCTCGCCATGATGTTCTATTAGCTGTACCTTAGCGGGCCTGGTTTTTCTACCCTCCAACATCACACCCTGACGCCACATTTTCAGTACTGCTTCTGGAGGGTGTCCTTGTACCAAAACATGATATGTCTTGGAAATACTATGGCGGGGATGGGTTAGTCCAAATGTCAGATTTCCGTCATTGGTCAGGATTAATGCTCCTGTAGAATCTGCATCTAAACGCCCAACTGGGTGAATACCTGTACTCTCCCGTAATTCTTTCGGTAGTAGATCCAGGACTGTTGGTCTGCGCTGAGGGTCGTAGCAAGTCGAAACCACACGCCTTGGTTTGTGCAGCAATAAATATATTAAAGCCGGACGCTGCTTTTTAGATACAGGCTTACCATCAATTGCGATCGCATCTTTTTCGGGATCAACTTTTTGACCTAAATGTGCTAATACCCCATTGATCTGCACCCGTGAGTGCCTAATCATTTCTTCGGCTTCACGACGTGAGGCGATACCCCATTGAGCAAGAATTTTTTGTAACCGTGCCTCCATGTGGAATTGCTTATTTACTGTTAACAATTAAATGATATTTGCATTTTGTAGCGAGTAGACATAAATGTTACATTTAAGACTTATTTAATTTCTGTTCGGTTGTTGAACAAATACTCATAAACAGATTGGTTAGATGCCAGAGCAAAATTCCCAGACAAAAGATGCTAATAAAATCCGCATAATTACGCAAGTACTCACAACAGCCCTAAAGCTCTGGTTAAGAGCGCAAGTGAGCCAAATATCGGAATTAGAAGTGGAGATTAAAGCCAGCGATCGCCAAATTCTTTCTGGGCGTATCCCATCGGTATCTATTTTTGCTACTGATGCAATTTATCAAGGTCTCCTGATTACACAAATTAAATTAATAGCAGAAAATATTCGGATAAATATCGGCTCGGTACTCAAAGGAAAACCGCTACGACTGTTAGAAACAGTACCAGTAGTTGGCGATTTGATCGTAGACGAGAAGGATCTTAATGCTTCTCTCTCATCTAACTTATTATCGACTGCTTTGAGTGATTTACTGGTTAAAGTTTTACCAACACATTGTCCAAAATCACAACCAATAAACTGGCAAGAAATTATTCTTGAGAATAACCAAATTATACTGCGAGGTGTGAGAGTAACCAATAGTGAAACAACTCCTTTAGAGATTTGTCTAAGCTCACAGTTACTCAGTGGGCATGAGTTGCAACTGGCACATATAAAAATCAAGCCCGACCAGGGGAATATATTACAGGACAATCATGAGTACAATCTGGATCTTGGCTCAGATGTCGATATCCAAGAACTAACGCTGATCCCAGGCAAGCTAGTGTGTCGTGGGCGGATTAATGTTAACCCTTGATGATGAAGAATTAAACAATGCTAATACATTATTTTAAATGATATAGCGCCTCTCAGTTGACTGAGGTACAAGAACCCCACCCCCAACCCCCTCCCCGCTCTTCGATAGGGGACTATGATGTACCTCATGTAGTTAGGAAACGCTATAGCGGCTCTCAGGAGATGAGAAAGCAGGGGGAGAATCCCCCGCTTCGTTTCTATCCCGCCTCGGAATAGAATTCCAAGTTATTGCATTGAAGGGGCGATAAACACAATCCCCCGCTTCGTTGCGATCCCGCCTCGGAATAGAATTCCAAGGCTAATAGCTTAAGTCCTCTCAAGAGGACTAAACAAGAATTTTAGTCCACTTAAGTGGACTTGAGCTATTAGCCCGGAACTTAAGTTCTGGGCGGAATGTGGGTCAGTGCAATACTTTAACTGTTACTGAAAACCGCTATAGTAGCGGCAACAGCAATGTTACAAAATAATATACCAAAGGA
This sequence comes from Nostoc sp. CCCryo 231-06, assembly GCA_023522315.1. Classification (GTDB taxonomy): domain Bacteria; phylum Cyanobacteriota; class Cyanobacteriia; order Cyanobacteriales; family Nostocaceae; genus Nostoc. Next base: position 17,109 of record JAHCSU010000384.1, on the reverse strand, counting down.
GCAGTGAAAATATAACTATCAGTACGGTCTAAAATACCACCGTGACCGGGGATTAATTGTCCAGAATCTTTGACCCCAGCATCCCGCTTGAGCATAGACTCGGTAAGATCCCCCAAAAGACTAGCAATGCCAATCAGCAAACCCAATGCTAAACCAGTGAAGGGCGATCTGGGCAAATGTAGATAATAGGCTCCTGCGATCGCTACAGCAACACTTGAAGTAATGCCAAAGACAGCACCTTCTACAGTTTTTTTAGGACTAATATCAGACAGACGGGTTTTCCCAAAGAATTTGCCAATAGTGTAAGCGCCAATATCCGCTGCCCAAATACACAAAAAAGTCAGCAGTGTTGCTGTAAAACCTTGTGATAAAGAAGCAGAATTTGCCTTTTCCCAGAAATCTGTCCAGGTTGTGGGCCAGTAACCTCCGAAAGGGAGATTGCTAAAAGCAGCACTATCAATTGCTCGTAATCGCACCCAGTAACTCGGCAAATAACCTACGTAAAATAGCCCCATAATAGAAGCGGAAACATCAGCGATCGTGGCAAATTTGGGCTGAAACAGCAGGTAAAAACAAATAAGTGTGCCAGCAATTGGCATTACAGCATCAGCTAAACTGCCATCAAGGGTACAAATTACCAGCAAAACTTGGCTGACAGCCATAGTGGTTTTAGCCGCAGGAGCGATGCCTCTGGCTCGCACCAAATTAAAATATTCCTGTTGACCCAAAAAGATGATAACCGCAAAGATGATGGTAAAGTACCAACCCCCCAAAAGGGTTACAGAAAGAGCAAGAGCGATCGCAACAATTCCACTAATAATCCGAGACCAAGGCATAGAAGTATTAAATATTGGGCATGGGGCATTGGGCATGGGGCATTGGGCATTGTCCCCAGTAAAGAGTGCCTAGTCCAGTTTTTCACCACTGAGGATAAAAATGGGATCAACGGCGGTAAAGGTTTGAGAAAAGCCGCGTGTCTCCAATCGGTTTACCGCAGACTGGACGACTTCGATATTTCTTGCCCTTAATAGGGAAAAACTCTGAGAAATAGCATACAGACTTTCTAGATTAGCAGCTGTGGCTACAACCCGACCTGATGGTGGCAAATAGTGCCAAGCTGCTTGCAGAATCTCTTGAATTGGCCGTCCTCCCTCGATACAAACGCGGTGAGGTGTAACTTTAAGATCGTGTAAACACTCTGGGGCGCTACCTTCAATTACTTCGACGTTTTTCACATCAAAGCGATCGCAGTTACGCTTGATCAGATTAGCTACTTCTTCATCCCTTTCTATAGCGATAATCTTTCCGCCTGGACACAATAGCCCCACCTCTACCGGAATTGTACCCGTCCCTGCGCCAATATCCCACAACACAGAATCTGATTTTAGTCGCAGTTGGGCAATTAACAGCAGTCGGACTTCTCGCTGACTCAGGGGAATTCCTGGCAAATTTTCAAACAATTCATCGGGAATACCAGGGGTAATATAAGGCCAAAGTTGGGAGGGCATAGAATTACGCAATTATACTAAAGATATGGATTTGCCAAATTGAAAAGCTATAAGCTCTAAAAACTTTTCAAACCTAGCATTATAAGAAACCATAATGATTGGCGAAATATTAGGTGAGCGCTACGAAGTTCAGCAGCTACTAGGAAAAAAAGCAGGGCGGCGGACTTTGCTAGCTCGTGATTTGCAAACTCAGGAATTAGTTGTCATCAAGTTACTCTCTTTTGGTGGTGACTTTGAATGGGATTCACTCAAGCTGTTTGAGCGGGAAGCTGAAACTTTAAAATCTTTGTCACATCCCTTAATTCCTCAGTATTTAAACTATTTTGAGGTAAATTTACCAACTATCAAAGGATTTGCGCTCGTACAAACTTATATCCCAGCAAAAACTTTAGAACAATATTTACAAAGTGGGCGAACTTTTACAGAAGCTGAAGTCAAACAGATAGCCAAAGCGCTTTTAGAGATTCTTATTTACCTACATGGGCTGTATCCGCCTGTAATTCACCGTGATATTAAGCCTAGCAATATTTTATTAGGGGAGCGCTCTGGTAACAGTGTTGGTCAAGTTTATTTGGTAGATTTTGGCTCAGTGCAGACTGTCCTGGCTACCGAAACCGGGACAAGGACTGTGGTAGGAACTTATGGCTATATGCCACCAGAACAATTTGGCGGACGCACTGTTGCAGCATCTGACCTTTATAGTTTAGGCGCAACCTTAATTTATTTAATGACGGGTACTCACCCAGCCGATTTACCGCAAAAGGATTTTCGTATTCAGTTTGAACAAGTGGCTAATCTGAGTCCCAGCTTTAGCAATTGGCTAAAGTGGATGATTGAACCCAGTTTAGAAGGGCGTTTTAGTTCTGCGGCTCAAGCGATGTCTACAACGGGTTCCGCCTCCTTAGATAAACCACAAGCGACTACCTTACCTGCTTTAGTTGTTAGCAAACCAGACGGGAGTAAGATTCAACTAACCAAAAATTGGGATTCTCTCGAAATTATCATTCCACCATCTGGTTTCCATGAATCAATAGTATTCACAGGTTTCTTTGCGATCGTCTGGAATTCATTTATCCTCTTTTGGACAATTGGCGCACTCTCGGCCCCTTTTCCTGTCAACATCCCCTTTGCCTTGTTCTCACTTCCTTTTTGGAGTGCTGGGTTTATGATGATGTATAAATTTATCTTTAATTTGTTTGGAAGCATCTACTTACGCCTGAATCCAGAACAAATTACCCTAACCTGGGAGTTGTTTAGTTGGAAGTTTGAGCGTCCCCGTCCATCCCCAAGGCAAAGTATTAATAAGTTGGTTTACATTCCAAAACACTTTACTAAAGGCTCTAAAGACACTAAAGTTGCCGTTCCAGCACAATTATATATTTGCTCAGGATTACAAAAATATCAGATTAGTGGAAACGATGGCGGTATTAAATCCGAAGTAGAACTTGAATGGTTAGCTCATGAATTAAGTGAGTGGTTAGGTTTGCCAATTACCAATCCAATGGGAAGTGAGTTAAGCTAATCATTTATAGCTTTTCCTAATCAAATGAGGTACATCATAGCCCCCTCCCCGCAAGCGAAGAGGGGGTTGGGGGTGGGGTTCTTGTACTTCACTCAACTGAGAACCGCTATAATTTAATTCTCTTAATTAAAAAGTCTGAGCGCCGAAAACCAACGCTCAGACTTTTTTTTTATTCGTTTTTCTTATTGTCATTCTTCCTTCAGCGATGCCATGTCAATCACAAAGCGGTATTTCACATCGCTTTTTAGCATCCGCTCGTATGCTTGGTTGATCTTCTGAATCGGGATAAGTTCGATGTCACTGACGATATTGTGTTCAGCGCAGAAGTCGAGCATTTCTTGTGTCTCCTGAATCCCGCCGATCAGCGAACCGGCAATTACTCGGCGCTTAAAAATCAAGTTACTGATGTTGGGTGATGGGTGCGGATTTTCCGGTACACCAAGTAAGCACAGCGTACCACCACGCTTAAGCAACTGAGTGTATGCGTCCAGATTGTGCGATACCGAAACCGTGTTGAGAATGAAGTCGAAGCTGTTGATATGCTTGTTCATCTCATCGCTGTTTTTTGAAATGACAACCTCATCGGCTCCGAGGCGCTTGGCATCTTCGGTCTTGCCTGACGATGTTGTGAACAGCACAGTGTAAGCACCAAAAGCGTGGGCTAATTTTAGCCCCATGTGTCCCAACCCACCAAGCCCGACGATACCCACCTTATCGCCTTTGCCAACTTTCCAGTAGCGCAAAGGCGAGTACGTCGTGATCCCCGCGCACAACAGGGGTGCAACGCCAGCGAGATCCAGCTTTTCCGAAACGCGTAGCACGTAATTTTCATCTACGACTATCTGGTTTGAATAACCCCCATAAGTCGTTTTCCCTGTTTGCTTCTCTGGGCTGTTGTAGGTGAAGATAATTTCCTTATCACAGTACTGCTCAAAACTCTCACGGCAGTTTGGACAGGTGCGGCAAGAATCGACCATACAACCAACGCCCGCAGTCTCGCCTACCTTGAACTTGGAAACCTGCTCACCAATCTTCACTACACGACCAACGATTTCATGTCCAGGTACGACAGGGTAAACCGTCCCTTTCCATTCATTCGCGACTGTATGCAGATCCGAGTGGCACACGCCACAGTAAAGGATCTCGATTTGTACGTCGTGCGGTCCTAACTCTCGCCGCTCAAAAGTGAACAAGCCTAGTGGTGTACTTGCACTTTGGGCTGCGTATCCAAGACTATTAATCACAGATGATCTCCTTTTTACTAAGTTCTTTCATGGCTTATATGAACTTTATTCAAAGTTTTCTGACTCAGTTCCTCGAAACTGCTTATATACTTGGCAATTAACAAACTAAGGTTGTTCCTACTCAGCATTAAATGTTAGGACAGGGAGTGACCCTCCTCTGCCCAGATTCGTTTCGATATTTCCTGAACAATGTCCCTGATGATTCCGGCTTTGATAGCTGCATAAAAATGAGTATAAAGAAGTCAGACTGGTCTGAGTCAACCATCATAAGTGTGAGACAGTAGACGAAGCAGGTGGAGAGGGGGAACAGGGGAAAAAATATCTACTAGTCCTGTTGGATGGAAGAATTGAGTAATTTAATTTTTTGAGTTCCCTAAAGCGCTTATGGTATGTTGCTTTGCAAAATTTTTTTGAAGATAAATGACCTACTTATATTGAATTTATTTATAGCCTGTTTATGCAATAGGATATAGCGCTTATCAATGCAGAACTTATGAGATTTGAGCCATCAATGTTTATATTTAATTACAGAAGCCTTAGAGGAAATTTATATGTTTGGACTGGGATGGCCAGAAATAGCTGTAATTACCATAGTCGCTGTTCTAATTTTTGGCCCAAAAAAAATTCCCGAACTGGGAACCGCACTGGGCAAAACCCTACGAGGATTTAAGGAGGAGATGAAAACTCCCAGTGACGAAACCAATCAGGAAGAAGAAAAATAATAATAAAAGTAATCAGAATACAGGAGTCAGCATACTGACTCCTCCTGACTACAGCACGGTATTAACAACAGAAGAAGGTGCTATTCCATTTTGGGAATCGATGACAGTTGTGCCGGGATTTTGTTGGTGTGTCTCTTCTTTGGCTAAACCACGCAGCTTAATTAACTTAATAGCCCGAGTAACGCTTTCTGGTAAAATTACCACCAGACTGTTATCAGGAGCCATGTCTAAGCCTTTATTTATGGCTTGGGTTTCATCCAGAATTGATTCATAGCGGCTATCAGGCTTAACTTCGTTGATGCCTTGAATAATCAACTGGGCGGCTGAACCCCGTAAGCGTCCCCGTGTATCATCGTCTTCTTTGATGATGATGTAATCAAAAATTTGTGCTGCTAATTTGCCCAATGTAACAAAGTCTTCGTCGCGGCGATCGCCTGGCCCACCAATTACGCCAATCCGTTGTCCTGTAGTCCAATTCCGAACAAAGGAACCTACAGCTTCGTAACTGGCTGCGTTGTGGGCATAATCTACTAAAGCGTGGTAGTTGCCTAAATTAAATAAATTCATCCGTCCTGGCGTTTGACTAACTGAAGCCCGGAAGGTCTTCAAACCAGCCCGAATCTGCTCGATTGTGACGTTTTGCACGAACGCTGCCAAAGTTGCTGCTAAAGCATTGGCAATCATAAACGGCGCCCGTCCGCCCATTGTTAAAGGTATATTTTCTGCTCTTTCTATCCGGTGTGTCCAATCACCTTTAACAATTGACAAATAGCCATTTTCATATACTGCTGCTACTCCGCCCTTTTGGATGTGCTTTCGCACCAATTCCGAGTCAGGGTTCATTGTGAAGTAAGCAATATTAGCCTTAGTTTTTTCTGACATGGCGGCGACGCGGCGATCGTCGGCGTTAAGTACCGCGTATCCATCCGGGAATACAGCTTCTGCTACTACACTCTTGAGGTTAGCTAACTGCTCAATGGTATCTATATCGCCTATTCCTAAGTGGTCGGAGGCTACATTCAATACCACTCCCACATTTGCGGCTTCAAAGCCCAATCCAGAGCGGAGAATGCCACCGCGAGCCGTTTCCAGTACCGCTACTTCTACTGTGGGATCTTGGAGGATGACTTGGGCACTTTGGGGGCCTGTGTTATCGCCAGCTTCTACTAAGTAATCACCGATATATGTTCCATCAGTAGTTGTATAACCAACTACCTTTCCAGTCTGTTTATAAATATGTGCTAGTAGTCGGGTTGTAGTAGTTTTGCCGTTAGTACCAGTAATACTAAGGATGGGAATTTGGCCAGATTGCTCGTTGGGGAACAGCATATCCATTACTGCGCCGGCGACGTTGCGGGGGATACCTACACTTGGGGCAACGTGCATCCGAAAGCCTGGAGCGGCGTTAACTTCGACAATCACGCCATCCACTTCCCGCAGGGGACGGCTAATATCGGTGGTGACAATATCGAGTCCGGCGATATCCAAACCGATAATCTTGACTACCCGTTGTGCCAACCAAAGATTCTCTGGGTGAATTTCATCGGTACGGTCTACGGCGCTACCACCTGTACTTAAGTTTGCCGTTGCTCTGAGATAACAAAGGGTTCCTTTGGGTGGCACACTGTTGAGCGTGTAGCCTTGCCTTTCTAATAGTTGGTAGCTGGTGCGGTCTAGTTCAATCTTGGTTAGGACGTTATCATGTCCTTCACCGCGATTTGGGTCAAGGTTTGTTTCCTCAATGAGTTCGGCTATAGTGGATCTGCCGTTGCCAATGACATGAGCCGGGACGCGTTCGGCTACTGCTACTACTTTGCCATTTACCACTAGTACCCTGTGGTCGCGTCCAACATAATACCGTTCGATAATAATTGACCGGGAAACCTGTCTAGCAGCTTCGTATCCGGCTTCAGCTTCTTCCCAAGTTCTGATATCAATGGTGATCCCACGTCCATGATTGCCATCCACTGGCTTGGTGACGATAGGATAGCCGCCAACCAATTCAATGGCTTGTTCCAAATCGTCTAAGAAGTTGATCACTGTACCTCTAGGTACTGGCGCACCAGCAGCAGCGAGGATGCGTTTAGTGGCTTCTTTATCGCAAGCTAGTTCTACGCCTAGAATGCTGGTGTTGTCCGTCATTGTGGCCTGCATCCGCTTCTGATTCACGCCGTAGCCCAGCTGAATCAAAAAGCGGGCTTCCAGAGACATCCAGGGAATACCTCTTTTTTCTGCTTCTTTGATAATCGCTTCAGTGGAGGGGCCTAAGGAAGCATCACGAGTGAAGTCTTTCAGGTCTTGGATATCTTGCTCTAGTTCTGCCTTGGGATAACGGCCTCGATCAACGATACTCTGGCACAGCCGGACTGCGGCTCGTCCAGCGTAGCGTCCCGCTTCCTCATTTTGATACTCGATCACTACTTGGTAAATTCCGGGTGTGGCGGTTTCGCGGGTGCGACCAAAGCCAACATGCATACCAGCTAATTCCTGGAGTTCTAGGGCTACGTGTTCTACGATATGACCAATCATAGTGCCTTCTTTGACTCGCATCAGAAAACCACCACGACAGCCAGGAGAACAATAATGACCCTCCAGACTTGGCAACGCCTCAACTAGTCCTTCATAAAAGCCAGGGATTTCATTCGAGGGCATCTCGCCAAGGTTTTCTAAATCGAGGCGCATGACGATCAGCTTGTGGCGTCGAATGCTCCAATAGTTTGGGCCGCGTAAGGTCTGGATCTTGAGGATTCTCATGGGAATAGGTAGATGGAGATTCGGAACCAAAATTCTAGTTTCTTACTGGAATTGACCGCTAAACTGTTCGTTGCAAACAGTTTTTTCTTTTTACATACTATTCTCATCATTTTTCTACAACAAGAAATAAATGTGCGGTCAACCGATTTTGGATTTTAGATTTATGATTTTGGATTAAAAGAGACAATTAGGGTACTTAGCTCTCTTAATTTTAGATTTACGATCGCAAAGGCTTAACGAGTCCTTGATAGTTTTTTAGATTTGTTTCGCCCACTTTCTGGCGGCATCTGCCAAAAAGCTCTTTTAATCTAAAATCCGTCTTGAAAAGCTTGCTAGGTCGGTAAACCTTCCTTACAACTTTTTGCAAAATCCAAAATCTAAAATTTGTGGCCAACTCAGTGTAACCTCAGATACTTTATCCCGTCAGCTGGAGATTCGGTGTACAGCAGGTAATACAGTGCGCTGGTACAAGTGGAAGCGATCGCCGTAGCTGAGGATATGGAGACGTAAATTATGTACGGTTAACGGTTCATTAGCACCGACATGGGGTTCGTTGGTGTGGGTGGCTTCAGTGGGATCAACAATGGTGACACTGCCTTTACCCATAACTTGTAACCAACCATCACGTTCAAATACTGCACAAGTATCTTCGTCAATGCCAATACCTAAGCGATCGGGGTGAGCTGCGATCGCACTAATCAGCCGTCCCATGCGATTACGGTTGTGAAAGTGTTGGTCAACGATTACTTCGGGAATAAATCCTAAACCTGTTGCCATATCAACTAAAGAACGATTTGGCGATTCTCCACTACCGCCGCCAGCAATCATGTGATGCCCCATCACTGCTGCTCCTGCACTCGTGCCTGCTAAGGTTAGTTGCCCCGCCCTCACCCGTTGCCGAATAATTTCCATTGCTGGCGTATCTGCCAATACACCACAGAGACGCAGCTGGTCGCCTCCTGTCAAAAATACCCCACTACAGGCTTCTAAGGATGCTTTGATCTGAGAGGATTCACACTGTTCCCGTTCTCGGATGTCTAAAATCTCTACCTTCTGGGCACCCATTTCTTCAAAAATGCGAATATACCTACCACCGATGATGGCGGGTTCGCGGGAGGCAGATGGAATAATTGTAATATAAGCCTTACTAGCACCGGCGCGTCCAAAAAAAGTTCGTAGGATTTCGCGCCCATGAACTTTATCTTCTGCACCTCCGATAACCAGAACGGCGGTTTTAGTTGCTTGGGGTGTCCTCATTTCTAGCGATTTAGCTTGTAATTGCGGCATTGTGTTTCTCCTGTCAACAACTTCAGGTGAATTGAACAAGGTTCATAAGCAGCCATGAGTTTTGCGCTTTGCAACTTTCGAGAGGACACTTTTTGGAAGTTTGGAACTGGGTCAGCCACTCTCCAAATTTTCGCTTAACGCTCGCGTTGCCTCAGTCTAAACTTGTTCGTTCCCATTCCTCAAAGCCAGCGCCTTGTTTTTCACCTGTCCACTTGCAGCAGGGCAAAATAGTCTTTATGGGGCTAAATTCCCGCTTTGGGGTTGAGGACGAGCATTTAAGACTACGCTTTTTTCTGAGGCTGGCTCGATGCATCCTGGAAGTTGTTGACTTGATAAGATTATTAATTTAAATGTAGTTGTGACAACATTTAAACATAAATTAAGTAATTAGAAAAACTTTTAATCCCATCTAAAATCCAAGAGGTCTGGTAGTTTTAGATACTATTGATAAAGTTTAACTGGAGTTTGACCCGACTTTGGCTGGTTGATGTTTGCTAGACATTCAAATTTAAGATTAGTGTCCTTGAATACGAATAACTGTGCGCTTTGATATAGTTACGCTTTTTCCTGACTGTTTTAACTCTGTTCTCAATTCTGGTCTGCTAGGTAAAGCCTTAGCCAAACAGATTGCCGAAGTGCATCTGGTTAACCCACGGGACTTTACCACTGACAAGCACCGGAAGGTGGATGATGAACCCTACGGCGGCGGCGTTGGGATGCTAATGAAGCCAGAACCTATTTTTAACGCTGTGGAGTCACTGCCAACTCTACCGCGAAGAGAAGTAATTTTGATGAGTCCACAGGGTCAAACAATTAATCAACCTCTTTTGAAAGAATTGGTGACAAATTACGACCAGTTAGTAGTTATTTGCGGGCATTACGAAGGAGTGGATGAGAGGGTGCTACATTTGGTAACTCGTGAAGTATCTTTAGGGGATTTTATTCTGACTGGCGGGGAAATTCCAGCAATGGCTTTGATTAATGGCGTAGTGCGGCTGATCCCAGGAACCGTAGCCAAAACCGAGTCCCTCACAGCAGAAAGTTTTGAGGAGGGGTTATTGGACTATCCCCAATATACTCGTCCTGCCAATTTTCGCGGCTTCAAAGTACCTGATGTCTTGCTCAGTGGGAATCACGCTGCGATCGCTCGGTGGCGTTATGAGCAACAAATTCAAAGAACCCGCGATCGCCGCCCTGATCTCCTGGAAAGATGGAAGCAGGGGGAGCAGGGGGAGCAGGGGAAGCACGGGAAGCAGGGGGAGAGAATAATAATTCCTAACTCCTGACTAATGACAAATGACAAATGACAAATGACTAAAATTCGTATTGGTAACGGCTACGATATTCATCAACTGGTGAGCGATCGCGCTTTGATTTTAGGTGGAATTCAAATTCCCCATGAACTGGGTTTATTAGGTCACAGTGACGCTGATGTACTAACACACGCAATTATGGATGCCATGCTTGGGGCATTATCTTTGGGAGATATTGGTCATTATTTTCCGCCTAGCGATCGCAAATGGGCGGGAGCAGATAGTTTAGTACTATTAAATCAAGTACATCAACTGATTCGGGATCAAGGTTGGCAGGTGGGAAATATTGACTCGGTGGTAGTAGCAGAACGTCCAAAATTAAAACCGCATATTCACAATATGCGCGACAAACTAGCGGCAGTTTTAGAATTACAACCAAATCAAATTGGCATCAAAGCTACCACCAATGAAAAATTAGGCCCAGTTGGACGAGAAGAAGGTATATGTGCTTATGCTGTTGTCTTGCTAGTTACTTCAGAGTAACTTTTCTTTGGAAACATCGGTAAAAATATCGAAGACTCACGAGGACTAAAATCAATGATTTATAGCAACCAAAAAACCTTAACTTGGTGGGAAATTAAAGCCTTACAAACTACAAAAATAGAAGATATAGACTTTCCCGATTTAGTTGCTTTAGACAAAGAGGAACAAATTATTCTCATAGCTGAAGTCAAAGGTTTACCATTCAATTTTCAAGAAGCAAAAGCGAAAAAATATGCTATTTTACGGCTAATTGATTACTTAAAAGCTGCAAAGATAGTGATTCCCTTTGCCATGCTTGTTGATGTAAATAACATTCTGATTTTTAAATGGGATGGCAATAATTTATCAGAGCCAATTATCAGTCTTAATACTGCTGATGTGCTGAGTTATTATGAGCCAAAATTCCGCGATCAAAGCATATTTAGTCTTTACCTTAAAGGTCTTACAGAAGCTTGGCTGCGCGATTTGGCATATCATTGGAAATCGGAAATACCACCTTTGGCAAATAAAGTGGCAGAAATGGGCTTATTGCAACTACTAAAAGGCGGAAAAACTCAACTTTATTAATAATTGGCAGTGATCATTTACGTTGAAACTAATTTCTTGATGAGTATTGCTAAAGGGCAAGATTTACAAGCACAAGAATTACTGCAAAATACACCCTCTTCTTTACGTATCGTAGTGCCAAGTATTTGTTTTGTAGAATCATTGACAACATTGGAGCAAGAAGAAAAATATAATCTAGATTTCCTCCGCAAATTAGATATACAAATTAATCAAGCAGAGCGAGATAATTCAGATAATGCACGATTACTGCTGTCTAACCTAGAGCAATCAAGAACTAGTTTTCTTCAACGAACTAACGAAGTTAAAGAACGTTTTGATATAGCTTTTAATCAGCTTGCGATGAAATCAGAAATGATTACATTACAGCACCTCCGGCGGCTATGAGGTACATCCTCAAAACTGAAAGCTATGATAGGAGAGGGGCAAGAGGAAAACTGTATTGCATAATAGCCGGAAGCGCTGTAACTACGGGTATTTTTCAAGGAACTTTAAATAGAGCAATTTTTGAGAATCATATTATAGATAAAATAATATTGGAGTGTATAATTTTTCATGCTGGCTTGCATCCTAATGAAAATAAATTATTTTTAAGTAGCAATTCTAAAGAATTTGGTAGACGTGAAGTTATAGAGATTTTCCGAGATAATGGCATTCAGTATTTCAATAAAACCCAAAACTTCCTTGGCTGGCTACAATCTCAATCAAATTAATTACACTATTCACGTATTGAAATTATGAAATTTTTGAGAAAAATATTTCTGGCAATTAAACATTTTTGGTTGGCAATAATTCTGACTTCAGCAACAGCACTTACACTTACCGCCTGCAACCCAGCGAACTTTAAAAGCGCAGCTGCTCAAGTGCCGCAAGTCGTTACCGCAGTTTTGAGTGAGCCTTCAACTTTTAACTATGCTCTGAATGAGTCGGCATATAGCGTTTTTAGCTTCCTCTATGACTCATTGATTAATGAGAATCCCATGACCACAAAACTAGAGCCTGGTTTAGCAGAATCTTGGGAAGTTTCTAAAGATGGTCAGCGGATTGTGATCACTCTACGAGAAGGAATTAAGTGGTCAGATGGTCAGCCAATGACTGCTGATGATATTGTCTTTACTTATAACGAAATCTACCTCAATCCTAAAATTCCGACCTCTACCAAAGATGCTCTAAAAATTGGCGATAAGGGCACTTTTCCAAAGGTGAAAAAAATCGATGCGCGTCGGGTTGAATTTACCATACTGGAACCCTTTGCTCCTTTTTTAAGATATGTAGGCGGTATCCCAATTATGCCAGCCCATGCTCTACAGGAAGCGATTCGCACAACTGGATCTGATGGAAATCCTAAGTTTCTCTCAATGTGGGGAACAGGCACTGATCCTAAACAAATTGTTGGTAACGGCCCATATATTATGGAAAGTTACGTTTCCAGTCAGCGAGTTATATTTCGGCGTAATCCATACTACTGGCGCAAAGATGCTCAGGGTAATCCTCAGCCTTACATTGAGCGGATTGTTTGGCAAATTATTGAATCTACTGAAAACCAGTTGATTAGTTTTCGCTCTGGGCAGTTAGATGATTTAGAAGTCGCTCCTGAAGGTTTTAGTTTGCTAAAGCGAGAAGAAAAACGGGCAAAGTTTGAAATTTATAACGGTGGGCCAGATACAAGTACGACTTTTATTGCTTTTAATCTTAGTAAAGCTAAGAATTCTCAGGGTAAACCTTTTGTAGACCCAATTAAATCTAAATGGTTTAATAAAAAGGAATTCAGGCAGGCTATAGCCTATGCACTCGACCGGGAAACGATGAAAACAAATGCTTTTCGGGGACTGGGTGAACTGCAAAACTCATTTGTTTATGTGAAAAGTCCCTATTTCCTGCCTCCAGAAAAAGGGTTAAAGGTATATAATTACGAACCAGAAAAAGCAAAAAAATTACTATTACAATCTGGATTCAAATATAATGCTCAAAATCAGCTTTTAGATGCTGATGGTAACAGAGTTAGATTTACACTCTTAACGAATTCGGAAAGGAAAGTTAGAGGAGATATGGCATCTCAAATCAGGCGGGATCTCGCTAATATTGGGATTCAAGTAGATTTGCAAATTCTTAGCTTCAATTCCTATTTAGAGAAACTCAAAGTTACGCAGAATTGGGATTGTTACCTGGGAGGATTTGCTGGAGGCGGTATTGAACCCCACGGCGCTAGCAATATCTGGAGAATTGCCGGTGCATCCCACGCATTTAATTTGGGGCCACAACCAGGAGATCCACCCATGACTGGCTGGGAAGTTTCCGACTGGGAAAAGGAAATTGACAGCCTTTACATTAAAGGCGTACAGGTATTGGATGAAAACAAGCGCAAGGAAATTTATTATGAATATCAGCGCATTGCCTCAGAACAGTTGCCGTTTATTCATTTAGTGGAGAGGTTGAATCTGCAAGCAGTGCGCGATCGCTTCCAAGGAATTCAATATACTGCTCTTGGCGGCCCATTTTGGAATCTCTACGAACTAAAAGTAACCGATTAGTCATTAGTCATTAGTCATTGGTCATTAGTCATTGGGGCATGGGGCATTGGTTATTCACAAATGACAAATAACAAAGGACAAATAAAAAATGACCGATGAAAAAACTTTGCGATCGCTACTCGTTGCGGTTGCCAATGGTAAAGTGACGCCAGATACGGCATTAGACTCACTCAAAGACTTAACTTATGAATCTGTGGGTGAGTTTGCCAAAATTGACCATCATCGCCAGCTAAGAACTGGTTTCCCAGAGGTGATTTGGGGCCCTGGTAAAACTCCCGACCAAATTGCTCAAATTATGGAAGTGATGCGCCTCCGCAACCCCGTGGTGATGGCAACTCGCATTGAACCAGCAGTTTATACCGCACTGGAATCAAAAGTTAGCGGTTTGCGATATTACGAATCGGCGCGAATTTGTGCGATCGCTCCTCCTACCATCGAACCACAATTTGCGGGTGAAATTGGTATCCTTTCTGCTGGTACTGCCGATTTACCCGTTGCTGAAGAAGCTGCTGTCACTGCTGAACTTTCTGGTTTCCGCGTCCAGCGCCTGTGGGATGTTGGCGTTGCGGGGATTCACCGCTTATTAAGTAACCGCCACCTGATTGAGTCCGCATCGGTGTTAATTGTCGTAGCGGGGATGGAAGGCGCTTTACCCAGCGTTGTTGCGGGTTTAGCGAGTTGTCCTGTGATTGCCGTACCCACCAGCATCGGTTATGGTGCGAGTTTTGGCGGTTTAGCACCTTTATTGACAATGCTTAACTCTTGTGCAGCAGGAGTAGGCGTAGTAAATATCGATAATGGTTTTGGTGCAGCAGTGTTGGCGGGGCAAATTTTGCGGACTGCCGAGAAATTGCGGTTGGCATCGGCTGCATCTTGAGTTAAGACATTGAAGTTACACCCAAGATTTCAGTACATTATCAGCAATTTATGTAGAAAAACTGATACTGAAATTTGCCACCCCAACCTCTTAATCACCAAGTATGAACCATTACAGCGATTTGATATCTCAGTTATATTGGCATTTGCCTGTAAATTTTACAGCCCTAGCCCAAACAATTACTGATCCAGACTTGATGGGTCAGGTTCAAAAATCTTGGAGCCACTTTATACAAACAGGTCAAGTGTGGGCATTGTTGATTGGTTTAGTCATTGGCTATATGATTCGGAATCTAACTAGCTACGGTTAAAGAAATTTTATATTTTGGATTTTAGATTGATGATTAATCTAAAATCCAAAATTGATGCCCACTTCCCTCATATTTATGACCAAAGAAGAAACTTGGAGCCAGAGGTTTGAATCAGCATTGCATCCAGCGATCGCTCGTTTTAATGCCAGTATAGGTTTTGATATTGAATTAATCGAATATGACCTGACTGGTTCTCAAGCCCATGCCAAAATGCTCGCTCACACGGGCATTATTTCCCCAGAAGAAGGAGAGCAACTGGTTGCAGGTTTAGAACAAATTCGCCAAGAGTACCGCCAGGAAAAATTTAAGCCTGGTGTCGATGCTGAAGACGTACACTTTGCAGTTGAACGCCGACTGACAGAAATTGTCGGCGATGTGGGTAAAAAGCTGCATACAGCGCGATCACGTAATGACCAAGTTGGTACTGATACCAGACTTTACCTCCGCGACCAAATCCAACAAATTAAAAGGGAATTGCGAGAATTTCAAGGGGTTCTACTGGATATAGCTGAAAAAAACGTTGAAACCCTAATTCCTGGCTATACGCACCTACAACGAGCCCAACCCCTGAGTTTAGCTCACCACCTCTTGGCATACTTTCAAATGGCCCAACGCGACTGGGAACGCTTAGGAGATGTTTCTCGCCGCGTGAATATCTCACCTTTGGGGTGTGGTGCTTTGGCGGGAACTACTTTCCCCATTGACCGCCACTACACAGCCAAACTATTGAATTTTGACGATATTTATGCTAACAGCCTTGATGGAGTGAGCGATCGCGATTTTGCGATCGAATTCTTGTGTGCTGCTAGCTTGATTATGGTTCACCTCAGCCGCCTTGCAGAAGAAGTCATTCTTTGGTCATCAGAAGAATTCCGCTTTGTCACCCTCAAAGATAGCTGTGCCACAGGTTCCAGTATCATGCCCCAAAAGAAAAACCCTGATGTACCAGAATTAGTGCGGGGGAAAACGGGGCGTGTATTCGGTCATCTCCAGGCGATGTTAGTGATTATGAAGGGGCTACCCCTGGCGTATAACAAAGACCTGCAAGAAGATAAAGAAGGTCTATTTGATAGCGTCAACACAATCAAAGCCTCTCTAGAAGCAATGACGATTTTGCTCAGGGAGGGCTTGGAATTTCGTACCCAGCGATTAGCAGAAGCTGTGGCGGAAGATTTTTCTAACGCTACCGATGTAGCAGATTATCTGGCAGCACGGGGCGTTCCTTTCCGGGAAGCTTACAATCTTGTGGGTAAGGTCGTAAAAACTAGTATTGCCGCAGGTAAACTCCTGAAAGATTTGAAATTGGAAGAGTGGCAACAACTACATCCGGCATTTGCCGCAGATATTTATGAGGCGATATCCCCCCGTCAAGTTGTGGCAGCCCGCAACAGTTACGGTGGTACTGGCTTTGTACAGGTAAGCAAAGCACTAATCGCTGCCCGCGCTCAAATCGCTGTCGAGTAATAAATAAGGGCGTACAAATAAATGTGCGCCCCAAAAGGTAAATAAACCAAACAATAAGGATTTAGGCAGTCAGCTTAGTCAGTGTCAGCTGCTGTTGCTGCGCCTTCTTCTTCTTCACTCTTTGGTGGTCTTTGTTGGAACCTTCTCTGCATTCTTCCTGTCGTAGTCCGTTTACGAAACTTTCTGGCATACGCCTGGTTCCGTAGCGCCTTTTCTTTTTTCGGGTTACGGCGCTTGGCCATGTTCACCTCTATTAATAAACAACAAAAAAGTAGTAACTAGGCATCACGTAGGCAATATTAGCTACCAATGTTATTGATATACTTTTAGCCTAGTGCAGCAATAAATACGCTTTAAACAGTTTACTAGTGTACCGCATTCAACCTTGTTCTGTCAATAATAATTTAGAATTATTCCCACCAGTTAGACGAAAAATACTTTTTATTAGATTTAAATTCGTCAAATATATGTAAATTAAACCGCGTCCACCTTGAAAACTGTAGTTCTTTCTGTATGAAAAGAAATAAACC
>JAHCSU010000383.1 GCA_023522315.1 Nostoc sp. CCCryo 231-06 | reverse complement strand
TAGTAATTTTGGATTTTGGATTAGGAAATTTTTTAGTTTTTAATTACTATAGGGGTAATTAGTTGCAATACATGGGTAATGTGCTGTTGTACAGATGGAGTTGGCTGTAACAAATGCGAATGGATCGCAGCCTCACCACGAGTTAAGCCAATGGCAACTGCTAATAACAGACAACCTACAAATGTTAACACCAGCATAAATAAAGCAAAAATTTCGCCCGATGATAAGGGGCGATCGCTCGCATCGAGGTAAGCTGATTTTGACCAGTCATGACGCGATCCGGGACGGTTCAAGTCAGGCGGTGGTTGAATCACCGCAAAGCGAGAATAGCCAATTTTTAAATCGTAGCTTAAGCGCCGTTCTGGATGGCTAAGGGTGGCGTAGGCTTCATTGATTTGCTGAAATTTGGGAGTGGCGATCGCAGTAGGCAAGTCTGTAGTATCAGGATGATAGCGTTTGCTCAGTTGCCTATAAGCACGACGAATGTCGATTACCGATGCCGAGGGATGCAGTCCTAGCAGGGAGTAATAAGTTGGTTTACTGCTTTGTGGCATTGCCCC
>JAHCSU010000382.1 GCA_023522315.1 Nostoc sp. CCCryo 231-06 | reverse complement strand
CAATATATACTTGCATAAATCTATAAAAAACTAAATGACATATCTATTATTTTTCGTGTCCATTGGATTAGCCACTGCACTAACTTTGCTGGCTAAACGGCTACAACAAGGCAAAAACGATTATGCAGTAGCTCAACAGAGATTAAAGGAAATAGATAAGCAATTACAAGAAGTAGATCGGAAATATGGAGGACTCATATCCAGAGAAGATACTGCCAGAGAACTAGATACGCAAATCACCGTCCTGACAGATCGAATTAAACAACTTGATAAACAGGCAGAGACAGAAGAGCGAGAACTATCTGTCAAAATCTCAGGGCTTAAGGCACAACTTAAAGGACTTGAAGAGCAAGAAATTTTTGAAGCCTTCGGGTTTTACGAATCTAAGTATGATTTTCACGAGGCTGAAGAGTACAAGCAACGCTTGGAAAAGATTCGTGCCCAGCAGAAACAAATGATTAAGGATAAGCAAGCTGCTATCTGTCATACGCAATGGTCGGTTGGCGGTAGCGTGAAAGAAGGCAAAAAAATGACCGATAATTTTCTCAAATTGGTTCTTCGCGCTTTCAATGGCGAATGTGATGCCTCTGTAGCAAAAGTCAAGTACAGCAACGTCCAAACAATGGAGAATCGCATTAGAAAAACCTATGAAGACTTGAATAAGCTGTCTCAAACTACACACTGTGAGGTTGCACCACGGTACTTAGATATCAAATTAGAAGAACTTTGGTTAACCCACGAATATCAAGAGAAAAAATATCAGGAACAGGAAGAACAGCGTACTATTCGTGAACAAATGCGTGAAGAGGAAAAAGCATTACGCGATCTTGAGAAAGCTAAACAGGAAGCTGAACGTGAGGAGCGTCGTTATGAAGAGGCGCTGGAAAAAGCTCGTACAGATATAGAATCAGCGACCGGAAAGGTTCAGGAGAAACTCTTTAGCCAAATCGAAGAGTTACAAAAACGGCTTGCAGAGGCAGAAGCAAATAAAGAAAGGGCTATCTCTCAAGCTCAACTGACTAAATCTGGACACATCTACATCATTTCAAACATTGGTTCCTTTGGTGAAGATGTCTATAAGATCGGTATGACACGTAGGCTTGAACCAATGGAGCGAGTTAAAGAGCTAAGTGATGCTTCTGTTCCTTTCCCTTTTGATGTTCACGCTATGATCTTTTGTGAAAATGCTCCAGAGCTTGAATCTCGCTTACACAGGTATTTTCACGCTAGAAGAATGAACAAAGAGAATAAGAGAAAAGAGTTTTTCCGAGTTTCGCTAGAAGAAATAGTCAAAGTTGTACGAGAAACAGACGCAGAACTTAAAATCTGTAGATCGGAGATAACTTTTACGAAAGTTGCTGAGGCTGTTGATTACCGAAAGACTCTAGCTCAAGAACGTGTTACACCTAGTCAGCATTAAAATATATACTTAATAGATAAACTCTAATTATGCCGATTCAATGGCATGGAGTCACTGCAATGTCAATTGATGAAGTTGAAACCCAGCAAAATAACGATCTAGCTCAACCCGCTACAGGCTTAATAGAAAGCCTAGTAAAGCCAAAAGACAAGAAAAAATCTAAAAAATCAAAACGGATTTTTGATGGTAGCACAGAAGCTTTTACTAAGAAAATTCCCAAAAAGACTTTTGAAACTGAACTAAAGCAACTCCAGATTGAGCTAGTCAAAATGCAATACTGGATTAAGCACACTGGCTATCGGGTTGTCGTCATATTTGAAGGGCGCGATGCTGCCGGCAAAGGAGGAGTAATTAAACGCATTGCCGATCCACTCAATCCTCGTGGCTGTCGTGTAGTTGCTCTAGGAACTCCTTCTGATCGCGAGAAAACTCAGTGGTATTTTCAGCGCTACGTGCAACATCTTCCGACAGCAGGCGAAATTGTCCTCTTCGATCGCAGTTGGTACAACCGAGCCGGAGTTGAACGGGTGATGGGTTTTTGTACTGAAGCAGAATATCAAGAATTTATGCAATCTTGCCCGGAATTTGAACGAATGTTGGTGCGATCGGGCATTGTTTTAATCAAGTACTGGTTTTCCGTCAGCGATGAAGAACAAGAAAAACGCTTTCTCTCTCGTAGTCACGATCCCGCAAGGCGCTGGAAACTCAGCCCAATGGATTTGGAATCACGCGATCGCTGGGTAGAATTCTCCAAAGCCAAAGATACCATGTTTGCTTACACAAATATTCCAGAAGCCCCCTGGTTTACGATTGAAGCAGATGATAAAAGACGGGCGCGGCTCAACTGCATTCATCATTTGTTGAGCAAAGTTCCTTACGAAGATATGACGCCTCCTCCCTTAGAGCTTCCGTCTAGACCTGTGGCTGAGGATTATGTTCGCGCTCCCCGCAATGAGCAGTTCTTTGTCCCTCAAGTGTATTAAGCATCCTGAGGCAAAACTATGGCGTACAGCGACTTTACTCTAGAAAAAGTTTCGGCTGTTTTGGGAATCACCACCCAAGAAGCCGATTTGTTTCCCAAGCTTGTACCTCTTTCTATTCCTTCGTGGTTAAATGAAACTTTAGGAAAACGAACTCAATTAGCTCTGATTAGTGAAAAGGCTCGGAGCGAATTTATTATTGTACCGATTTTACTAGCTTGTCGCGATCTCAGCCAAGATAGCTTGGCTATTTTCTCTGGACAAAGACTTGACGTTGATCCTGCACAGGGATTGATTGGGGAATGTGATTTTATTTTAGCAATAGCTCCACCTTTACCACCGTTGCGTAGCCCAATTATCACTGTTGTAGAAGCGAAAAAAAATGATGTTGAAGCTGGGTTAGGACAATGCATCGCGCAAATGGTGGCGGCGGATTTATTTAATCGTTCATCTGGACAAGCAGAAATATCCGTGTATGGATGCGTGACAACAGGAGAAGTATGGCAGTTTCTTCAACTTTCGCAAAAAGTGGCTTTGCTTGATAAGCAAAGATATTACTTGGATAATGTAGGAGCTATTTTGGCAATTGTACAGACAATTGTTCAGCAATTCAGTAGTTAATTTGTGTAACTCTTTGTTCTCGTAAGTGGATGAATCTACTTTTTAGTTGGAGCGATCGCTATATATTTAGTCTCAGAAAATGTCAGTGAAAATAGTTTTTTATTTAAAAATGATGAGTAGATTGCGATCGCTCGTAAAAGCAATTAAATCATCTTTATTACATTACCTTCGGCAATTAGATGAGGATAAACTGCTAAGGCAGCTTGCTGAAGAATGTCTTTCAGCAACGGGACAGGAAATTTTACAAAGTAATCTGCCACTCACGCAAAAGTTAACCAAATTCTTACGAGAAGGACTGAATGAGCAAGCGCAGAGACTAATCTTTGTTCTTGATGACTTTAAAGCAAACCTAGAATTGAGAACAGACGGTAGCGCAGTCTTAAAGCCTGAAGCTGTAGCAGTCTTGATATCTTTGTTGAAGGCAATAACTCAATCGCGTCTTCCACACCGGATTATTATTACATCTAGGTATGATTTTTTACTTCCAGAGCTAAATCAGCGATTCCATCGAGAGCAGTTAGCTGCCTTGTCAGGTACTGATCTACAGAAAAAATGTAACCGTTTAGTATCTTTTGCACCTGGTTCTGAAATCGATCGAGAGTTACAACTCAAAGCTTTGGTAACTTCGGCAGGTAATCCTCGTTTGTTGGAGTGGTTAAACAAAGTTTTAAAAGTGCAACAAGTTGGTAAGATACAAATCCTAGAACAGGTAGAGAAAACCACCCAAGAGTTTCGTGAAAGTATTCTGGCAGAGGAATTACTCAATCGACAACCAATCAAATTGCAACGAATGCTTGGGTTTAGCTTGGTTTATAAGTTACCAGTGCCTCAGTCTGCGATAGAAGTTCTTTGTCCAAAAACTTTCGATGTAAATAGTTATATTTCTAGAGCAGTTGCATTAGGTTTACTTGAGTGTATACATTCTCAAGAAGAAACTTTGTACTATGTTTCACGAATTCTAAAACCACTTCTGCACTTGATTTACTTGAGCAAGCCCTGCCTATGATCGAAGAAGTTGGTGATGAAGAAATCAGAGTACACATTTTGCTATCAATGAGAAACCTTTTGATAGATAAAGGAGATTTTAAGGATGGTGTTAAAAAAGCATCTCAAGCAATTGAGATTGCCAAACAGCATAATCTTCCTGAAAGGGAAAAGATAGAAAATATTGCTCTTGCAGTACAGTACGAAAAACTAAGACACCTTTTTGATTCGGCTCAGGAAAAATGCAAAAGCCAAGAATTTGAAGAAGTACTAAATTTAGCTCACCAATGTTTAGAACTTTCAGAAATATTAAATGATGTCTACTGGTGTTCAGAAGTTTTCTCAATGCTTGGGCAAATCAAGACACATCAGGGCGATTATCAAAGTGGAGTACAAGATTTGGAAAGGGCGATTTCTTTGGTTCAAGAAAATCAACTTGATGGAGTTGACGAATTACAAGAAATAATTTTTACAATAAAGAACAATGAAGCAGTTTGCTTATATGAACAAGCTAATTTTGCTGCTCAACAAGGAAATATAGAAGAGGCAATTGAACTTGCTCGAAAAGCGTATGAATTTATGATGTTGAAGCGCGATCGCTAATGGAATTTATTGGTGTTTTAACCCACTTTCCGCACTTCATCGTGTAATACACGAGGATTTCCAACATCTGG
>JAHCSU010000381.1 GCA_023522315.1 Nostoc sp. CCCryo 231-06 | reverse complement strand
TTTATTTCTTTTCATACAGAAAGAACTACAGTTTTCAAGGTGGACGCGGTTTAGTAGCTATTCCCTTTGGGCGGCTATTGTCATAATACGTATCTTCATAAAGAGTAGTATTAAAGACTTATTGCAGATATTTTTGGAAACAACCTCTTAGACTTGTCGCTAAATTCTGCAAAAAAAAATTACAGATTCATCACCGAAATGAAATATGCTGTAACTATTCAAGCAAACTTGATTATAAGTTTTGGGATTAAATTAGAAGATTTCTAAATACCTTTTATTGGTTACATATGTTTCAACGAGTTTTGATTTGCACAGACTTTTCCGACGGTTTGCATCGTCTAAGACATTTTGTTTCTAGTCTTGCGCTTACGGGGATGAAGCAAATAGTTTTTCTGCACGCTGTTCCATTATCGGAAAGAGGCATTATTCCACAAGTCGATAGTGAAAAAATAGAACAAGCTCAAACTCGATTCGCAGAAGCTGTTGGCGAAAGCCCCACTGATGTAGAAGTAAAAATAGAAGTTCAATCGGGCAAGGCTGTTGATACCATACTTAAAGTTTCCCAAACCTATCGATCTCAATTAATTATCTTGGGTTCTCAAAGTCGCAGCTTACTCACGGAAAAATTGGTGGGTAGTACGATGGCTAACTTATCTCGTCGAACACCTATTCCCTTACTGGTACTGCGTCCTCAGTTAATCTGTGCTTATACTTCTGAGGAATTAATACTCCGTTGTCAGCACCTTTTCCGTTCTTTGCTACTTCCCTACAACGGTACTCAAGAGGCGGATTATTTGGTACAACAAGTAAAGCAATTGGCTCAACAGCAATCTGGTAGATATCTACAACAATGCAAGCTTTGCTGGGTTTTAGAAGATACTGGTCGTCGAGAAATACCAAGGAAAATCTTACCACAGCAGGCAGGGCAAACCCTATCTCAGATTAAAGCTGATTTGGAGGGGATAAATTTACAAGTAGAGATAGAAGTTCGGGAAGGATACTCTGTTACCGAGGTTTTAGAGGCGGCTGCAATGGATGATATTAGTGCGATCGCAGTGTCTTCAGGAACGATAGGTAAACTCCAAGAATGGTTGGTTTCCAGTTTTACAGCTGAATTATTACGTTTTAGCTGGTATCCCGTACTCTTTTTTCCAAGCCAACGTGGCTAAACCGGTGCCAGTCTCTACTCTTGATGTTCTAAGATTTTGCGCTTATAAGTTAGAAGCGATCGCACTCAAATCTGGTTCAATGAGTGAGTTGAGCAATGTCCACAACTGCAAATCAGTAAAATCTGGAATTGCCATAAATGCCCCGATTTCCTGTAAAACTTGGGGATCGTGGGTGGAGGCGATGCCAATAGTGCGGATATCTGCGCCCACTGCCGCCCGAATTCCAGAGGGAGAGTCTTCTAAGGCGATCGCTTCCTCTGCTGTAATCCCCAACTTATTCAGAGCGACTTGGTAGGGTGCAGGATCAGGTTTACCTGCAATACAATCATCTGCTAAAACAACTATATGGAAAGCTTCTTTTATTCCCAAAACCTCTAGCATAAATTCTGCATTTAATCTAGGGGCATTAGTTACTAATGCCCGCTTTAACTGATGTGTCTCTGTCCATGCTAGGAGTTCAGAAAATCCACTCAACGGTTTGAGATCCGGGGCGAGTTTGCGGAAAAACGCCTCTTTTTCGTCTGCAAATTTTTGCCCTTCTGCTGTTGATAATTGTGGCAGAATATCCTTAACTATTTCTGGATTTAGCCGCCCACTAATTCGGGATTTATAAAATGTTTCGTCAATTTCTATGCTGTAATTTAACAGCATTTCCCGCCAAGCTCGGTAGTGTATGGGGTCAGTGTTGACAATAGTGCCGTCTAGGTCAAAGAGAATTGCAGCCAGCATGATTTTTGGGTAAAATGTAAATAATTGTTAACTTAATTTAAATAGTTTACATTGTTTTTTTGCCTTTATACAGCGCAAAAAGCTATAAATTAATCTACTAAATCCTAAAATCTATATTGGATAAACGATGTCAAGGCAGACAGGTAGAGCTTCTCAAGAAACTACCGTATAATTGATAACCTTCTGTGTAAGTAAAATGCTAGCCGCTACAAATTTTTTTCGCGTTGATGATTTACTAGTGCAGATTTACAACTCTGAAGTCGAAATGGCCCAGGATGTTGCCGAAATCGCGCAAAAGCATTTACAGTCAGTTCTCAAGCAACAGGAGACAGCTGCTGTATTGTTAGCAACAGGTAACTCCCAACTCAAATTTATTGATGCTTTGATTGCATTGGGTGGCGTAGATTGGTCACGGATTATTCTATTCCATCTAGATGAATATTTGGGAATTACGGCTGACCATTCTGCGAGTTTCCGGCGCTATATGCGAGAACGTGTAGAGAAGCGGGTTGTTCCTAAAGTATTTCACTATATAGAAGGTGATACATTGCAACCAGTGGCAGAGTGCGATCGCTACACTAAACTACTGCAATCACAACCAATTGACTTATGCTGTCTTGGTGTTGGCGAAAATGGACATTTAGCTTTTAACGATCCAGCAGTAGCAAATTTTCAAGATTCTTACAGTGTGAAACTAGTTAAACTAGATACAGTGAACCGTCAGCAACAAGTAAGCACAGGTCACTTTCCGAATCTAGAAACTGTCCCACAATATGCTTTTACTGTCACCATCCCAACGATTTGTTCAGCTAAAAAAATTATCTGTCTGGCTCCAGAAACACGTAAAGCGAATGTCGTAAAAGAGATGTTGCAAGGAGCTACAAGTACAGACTGTCCAGCTTCTATTCTCCGTCAACAACCCCAAGCTACATTATTTTTGGATGTCAATTCTGCTAGTTTGCTTTCTTGAACTTCTCTCTAAATTCTCAATAGTCTTGATTACGGGATGTAGTTTAGGTACTGCTAGGCAATGGATGAATAATTTGCCTGGAGTCTTGCCAATACCACTTTATAAACATCAAGCTCAACGTCTTGTGCGTGAGTTAACAAAAATACAAGTTTTGGCAAATGTAATCTTCATTGGGCAAGGCAGTAGCTCGACTTGAGCGAACTCATGTGCGAGCGCAAGGGCGCAATATCAATATATTGTGCCCCCTACATATTAAGTTTGCCCAAGATTGAATAGCTTTTTGGCTATTTAATCAACCTCTAACCACTGTAATAGCCTGAAGTTGAAACAAACGACAAGTTGTACGGCTCCTACAGTGTTAGTGAATACTATCTAGAGCGAGTACCTGTTACTTCATTAGGATCGCTATAAGCCCGGACTTTTTCACGATTACGAGCCAGACCTGCTAAACCTGCTAAACCAAGTAAACCTAGCCAACCCCAATCGAAACCGCGATCGCTAGTTCTTTCGGAAGCTGTGACGCCTGTATTCCTATTAGTACCTGTAGTGTCGGTGCCTGTCGTGCCAGTGCCTGTAGCATCGCTACCTGTTGTGCCACTACCTGTTGTACCAGTGCCTGTAGGATCGCTACCTGTAGTGCCGCTACCTGTTGTACCAGTGCCTGTAGGATCGCTACCTGTAGTGCCACTACCTGTTGTACCAGTGCCTGTAGGATCGCTACCTGTAGTGCCACTACCTGTTGTACCAGTGCCTGTGCCACTACCTGTAGTACCACTACCTGTTGCGCCAGTACGTAAACCAGTACCTGTACCACCAGTACCTAAACCAGTACCTGTACCACCAGTACCTAAACCAGTACCTGTACCACTACCTGTAGTGCCACCAGTACCTGTAGTGCCAGTACCTGTTGCGCCAGTACCTAAACCACTACCTGTACCACCAGTACCTGTAGTGCCAGTACCTGTACCACTACCTGTTGTACCACCACTACCTGTAGTGCCAGTACCTGTACCACTACCTGAGCTACTGCCAGCACTGGAGCCTCCGCTGCCGGAGCCTCCGCTTTGGGCAGAAACAGAAGGAGGTAAGGACAAAGAAGCGAAACTGATGGCAAAGACAGTAGCCAAAACAGCTTTAGATAAATCAAAAGGCTTCATAGTTATGGTTCCTTTTATGTTCTAGATTTCTGTAGTTGATTGATTTTTAAAACCGATATTGTCTACTCAATCCACTGCTAAATTAGGGAAATTTTCACAAGACAGATTGAGGAGTCTTTAACCTAGTTTCTTTTGGAAATTTGAAAGCATTTTAAGCTCCCACACACAACAAGTTAACTAGTCGTCAGATTCAAACTAATTCATAATCAGTAATTACTAATTTATGATATGGTTGTGAACCCAGTAAGAAAGTCGCTTGTTCACAACGGCAAGGAATAATAATGTTTATTTTTCATAAAATTACATTCACTTACATCATAACTTTTAATTACTTATTGTGAATTATTTTGCGATTCCTATTCAGGATAGCTGCTACTTTTTTGCTGGGCTTCTACCATAAGACTAAAATCAATTCTATCGCAGGAATTAATTTGGCATTAAAGTTAGTTTACGAACGTGAAGATAATGAAACTTTTTGGAGCTTGCAATTAGACAAGCAGGCTTCAAGATAGGCACAATCTTCACACTGGGAATTTTGCCCTGGATTGGCACATCCACAGGGAGGGTTCACAAAACATTCAGAAGGATCTTTATGTGGTCGGGATTTTTTGGATATAAAGTATAAAGCTGCTTCTTGTAGACAAAAAACAAAATCTTTAACCATAAAAGTTCGTACCAATCATAATTAATCTAACGAGTTTTTAGTTACTTATTTTAGATGCGTTAACTAAGTAGGCAAGGTTGTTACGCAATAATGTAGAAGTAATTAAAGTAGCTCGTTATAACCTCTAAAGCCATATATAGAAGACATAAGGTTTAGCTTGCTTCCCCTATAGGGTAAACTATAAACCTTTTAATTATTTACACTGGCTTACTTAATAAGTACAAGCGATCGCTAAGTTAAATAGGATATTGACCTTAATAAATCTAATGACTTTATTGACATTATTTTTCTTGTGTAGAAATAAACTAGGAGTTTTAAGCAGCCAGATGCTGTCAACAGTTGAGACTATATTAAGAATACTCTACAATCCTATTTCACCTAATAACTTATAACTTCATACTCCAGGCGTGTCTTACATTAGACTTAAGGAATATTTCTATTGTCAGTTAGTTTGTTATCTCATTTCACTTAACGACTGATACAAATTCTTTACCCTCTGCTTCTCTAGTGGCTGCACGAACATTGGGAGAGAGGGGTTGCCGACGGCAACCCCTCTCTCCCTCCTTAAAATGATTATCATTTTTATTGATTGTATATTTTATTCTCTGGAAGTCCCTTAGCCAAAATGTAAAGTTTTGTAACAAAATTAGACTTTCGGAGAAAAAGCCACCTGATAAAACTGATAGATAAATAGAGGTTAGGCAATCATATAAAGTTGCATGTCTTACCGTAAAACTGTACCGCAGCCATTTTGGAAAGCAAAGGACAGGCAGAACACCTATTCTACATTATGCTTTCAGAATTGGAAATTGGTATCAAAATTAGGACTTACGCACAGGTAACGGAAAATCGTAGACGCGGAGCGGCTTGCCGCAGGCTACCACAGAGACACAGAGAACACGGAGGAATAAGAGTTTGAGAGGTATTTTGCGTAGTTTTTTATCCAACTTCACAAAATAGCGTTGCTCCCTTCGGTATTAGGACAAAAAGCGGAAAAGCCATTAACTTGACTTTGTTGCCGATCCGCCAGTAGTACCCTCAAGGGTACTACTGGATATAGTTAAAAAGCTGCTATAAAAGTATAGATAAATGTGCCATTCTGTGAAAAGTTAGACAAGTTATTTTTTTTTGTAAATTTTGCCTAATCTAACTAGTTATGACTGAGTTATTAATAAAGGTTTGTAGTTTCTACTTTGCATCCGTTTAGTACAAAAGGCGGTCATTCCGGTTGTTTTATGGTGGAGCCACTTACATTCTTATCTAATAATGCACATGGAAATCATGAACTTACCTCACTATTAGAAAAAACCTAGTTTTTTCGTAAAACATGCTTTTAAAGTTTGATTGTCCGTTTTGAATTCTCAATAAACCTAAGCTTCGTAGCATAGATGTTATTAGTAAAATATGTTCATGGAAGCCTTCTCTTGTAAGCTTTAAAAGCTGCCCGCTAAATTTCAGTCTGATGGTTGCTATTGAATCAAATATAAAAGCATAGTGGAGTTTATCAAAGTGCATCAAAATAGTTCTCTAGAAAAAGAAATAACTGATATGGATGGTCAAAGTCAAGAACAATTGCATAGTCAACTGCAACGAGTTCCAATTGCCATTATAGGTATGTCTGCTTTATTTCCCAAAGCTAAAAACTTGCAGGAATATTGGAATAATATTATTGGCAAAGTCGATTGTATTACTGATATTCCCACTTCTCGCTGGAATATAGACGACTACTACGACCCAGATCCTACAGTTCCCGATAAGACTTACTGCAAGCGAGGCGGATTCATTCCAGACATTGATTTTAATCCTCTAGAGTTTGGACTACCTCCTAATATTTTGGAGGTAACAGATGTCGCTCAGTTACTCTCGCTGGTTGTGGCGAAAGCAGCGATGGAAGATGCGGGTTACGGTGACTCTAGCAACTTTAGTCGCGAACGGACTGGAGTTGTTCTAGGTGTAGTCGGGGGATGTATGCAATTAATCACCCCACTGACTAGCCGATTACAGTATCCTGTTTGGCAAAAAGTTCTTAAAAGCAGTGGCTTATCCGACGAGGATACAGAGAAAATTATCCAGAAAATGAAGCTGGCTTATGTAGGTTGGGAAGAAAATTCTTTTCCAGGTTGGCTAGCTAATGTGGTTGCTGGACGGATTGCCAACCGCTTGAACTTAGGAGGAATGAATTGTGTAGTGGATGCAGCCTGTGCCAGTTCGATGAGTGCTGTCAAGATGTCAATCAGTGAGTTGCTCGAAGGACGTTGCGACATGATGATCACTGGTGGGGTGGAAGCTGATAACTCGATTTTCAACTATATGTGTTTCAGTAAAACACCTGCTTCATCTAAAAAAGACTTTTTGAATCCTTTCGATGCCGAGTCGGATGGAATGATGGTTGGTGAAGGTATCGGGATGTTGGTGCTGAAACGGCTTGCGGATGCAGAACGCGATCGCGATCGCATTTATGCAGTCATTAAAGGAATCGGCGCTGGTAGTGACGGTAAATATAAGAGTATTTATGCCCCACGGAAAGAAGGGCAAGCCAAGACATTACGTCGCGCCTATGAAGATGCAGGCATTCCCTATACAAGTATTGAATTGATTGAAGCTCATGGTACGGGAACTCCAGCTGGTGATTTATGTGAGTTTACGGCCTTAAATGAAGTTTTTAGCGAGAACAACCCTAACAAACAGCATATTGCTCTGGGAAGTGTCAAATCTCAAATTGGACATACCAAAGCGGCTGCGGGATCAGCAAGTATGATTAAAGCTGCTCTGGCTATTTATCACAAGGTACTACCACCTACGATTAACGTTACCCAACCGAATCCCAAGTTTGGGATGGAAAACTCCCCATTTTACTTAAATACAGAGGTTAGACCCTGGCTTCAGTCTGATCCAAACACTCCAAGACGAGCTGGAGTGAGTTCATTTGGTTTTGGAGGCACAAATTATCATCTAGTTTTAGAAGAATATAACAAAGAGCAGAGCGATGCCTATCGGATACACACCGCTCCTGGGTCTGTCTTAATTTGGGCTGATACTCCAGAGCAGTTGTTGGTTAAGTGCGAAGCCGCAAAGTTACAGTTAGAATCTGCCACTGCCAACCAATACTATCAAGAACTAATTAACTCTTGTAAATCTTCAGATATTCCAATTCCCGCTGCAAGAGTAGGCTTTATAGCTGTATCACAAGTTGAGGCTGGTGAATTACTACAAGTTGTGATTAATCAGCTGAAAAAACAACCGCAAGCAGCATCTTGGGAACACCCGCGTGGAGTCTATTACCGTAAGAGTGGTATGTCT
>JAHCSU010000380.1 GCA_023522315.1 Nostoc sp. CCCryo 231-06 | reverse complement strand
CAAAGCTTGGTTGTAAAATTCGAGTGCTTTTTGCTTTTCTCCTAAATCGTCGTAGACTAGACCGATGTTATTGAGTGTAGTCGCCTCACCAGTGCGATCGCCCACAGCCCGATATAGGGGCAAAGCTTGGTTGTAAAATTCGAGTGCTTTTTGCTTTTCTCCTAAATCGTCGTAGTTAAATCCAAGCCAAACCAGTACGGTTGCTTCAAGTTTTTGGTCTTTGAGTTCTCGCACAATAGTCAAAACAGGCTGTAATATTTGTACTGCCTGTTTGTGTTCTTGTTGCTGTGTCAGTTTTATGCCTTGCTCAAGCAGTGTTTCTACTTCTTGCGCTTGTGAGTTTTGAGTCTGTCCCCAGGTGGGTTGAGCCATCAGCATCACTGTTAAAGGCGTTAGACAAACGCCAACAGCTAAAAGACTGGTAAGAATTTTTTTCATATATTACAGATAAACCGCGTCCATCTTGAAAACTGTAGTTCTTTCCCTATGAAAACAAAAAACCCTCATCCCCCAGCCCCTTCTCCCAAATTTGGGAGAAGGGGAGCCGGA
>JAHCSU010000379.1 GCA_023522315.1 Nostoc sp. CCCryo 231-06 | reverse complement strand
GTCGTGCATCTGATACCCAGCCAGCAGGACAGGGGGATGCGGGGAATGTCAATGTGAATGTTACTGGCGCTGTTGACATTGCTGGGGAGAAAAACGGTTTATTGAGTGGGATTCGCAGCAGTGTGGCAACTGGGACAGTTGGCAATGGGGGTAACGTTACTATCAATTCTGGTTCTTTCTCATTACGCGATCGCGCTAGACTTCAAACCTCAACCCTTGGACAAGGGAATGCCGGGAATGTGACAGTGCAGGCACTTGATGCTGTTTCCCTTGCAGATGCTTCCATCCTCAGCACAGTGGAACGAGGGGGTGTAGGTAAGGGAGGTAATATCGACATCAATGCTGCAACACTATCACTAATTGATGGCGCTCAACTGCAAACCCTTACTCGTGGTGCATCTGATACCCAGCCAGCAGGACGGGGGGATGCGGGGAATATCAATGTTAAAGTTACTGGCGCTGTTGATATTGCTGGGGAGAAAAATGGTTTTGAAAGTGGGATTTTCAGCTTGGTGGACACTGGGTCACTTGGCAATGGAGGTAATATTACTATCAAGTCTGGTTCTTTCTCCTTACAAGATCGCGCTCAACTTTCTGCCTCAACCCTTGGACAAGGGAATGCAGGTGCAATCAAAGTTAATGCTGCTGATTTTTTCACCATTTCTGGCAAGAGTTCAAACGTTAACACTGGCTTGTTTGTTAACTCCCAAAGTCCGACGGGTACTGCTGGAGATATTATCGTCACCTCACCTAGAGTTACTTTAGACAACGGTGGCACACTCAACGCCCAATCTGCATCGGGTGATGGTGGCGGCATCAACTTACAAACTGATTTACTGCTTATGCGTCGTGGCGCTTCCATTTCCACCACCGCAGGCACAGAAAAAGCTGGTGGTAATGGTGGCAACATTAATATTGATGCCTCGTCGGGCTTCATTGTTGCTGTCCCAAGCGAAAATAGCGACATCACTGCTAATGCTTACACAGGCAGTGGTGGGAGAGTAGATATTCGAGCCATTGGTATCTATGGCATTCAACCCCGCTCTAACCCAACTCTCTTTAGTGATATCACCGCTAGTTCTGAGTTTGGGGTAAACGGCACTGTAGAACTTAACACGCCGGATATTGACCCTAACAGTGGCTTAGTTAACCTGCCAACAATAGCAGCTGACACTGAAGTAGCACAGACTTGTCAAGCTGGTGGGAATTTAGCTAAAAGCAGTTTTACAATCACTGGACGCGGCGGCTTGCCACCTAATCCAGGTGAAGCTCTTAACGCTGATGCAGTAAAAGTAGATTTGGTGAGTCTCAATCCAAACAGTGATAACCCCGATCGCTCATATTCTACCAGCAAAATAACTACCCCCGCACCAGAAACGATCATAGAAGCTACTGGTTTGGCGCTAAACCAAAAAGGTGAAGTCGTACTGACAGCAAATCTTCCCAGCACTACGCCTCATACTCATTGGTTAAAGCCTGCATCTTGCAGAGCAAGTTAAAACAATTCGCAATGGGCAACTCTTAGAGACGCTAAAAGCGTAGCTTGCTTCCCCGGAGGGGTACGCCCCGCAAAGCTTTCGCAATTACGTTTTGTAACAGTGATAAAGACAAGATGTAGCCGGGGACTTAAAGCCGCCGAAGTTTGTTAATATTAGAGACTTGAATTGGACGCAATGCGATCGCATCAACTAACAATTCGATTGTATCGGCTGACAATGCGATCGCATCAACTAACAATTCGATTGTATCGGCTGACAATGCCATTGTTTGGACTAACAATTCGATTGTACCGACTGACAAGAGAAACTTAAACGCAGGGTTAGAAGAACTTCTGCGGTTATTCCGTAATCAAAAAAGTTCGTGAAGCATAGTTCCAGGCATTAAGGAAACAATATCATGTTTCAACCTTTAGTCGAGCCGATAACCTTTGAAGAGTTTATAGAGTGGAAACCAGAAAATGGCAGATATGAATTACATAAAGGAGTCATAGTTGAAATGCAACCAACAGGCGACCATGAGTTGGTCAGGGCATTTTTGATTAGAGAACTTAACTTTGAAATTCGCAGATTAAATCTAGCTTATTCAATCCCTAGCCAAGCGTTAGTTAAAGCAGTAGATAAAAAATCCGGTTATATTCCTGATGTCTTAGTATTGAACGTGACTAATTTAGCGAATGAACCACTTTGGAAAAAGTCATCTACTGTTTCTCAGGCAGAATCAATTCCATTAATAGTGGAAGTGGTCAGTACCAACTGGCGTGATGACTATTTTCTCAAATTTTGTGAGTACGAAGAAATGGGGATTTTTGAATATTGGATTGTTGACTATGCTGCTCTAGGTGGAAAGCGGTTTATTGGGAATCCTAAACAGCCGACGGTATCAGTTTACACTCTAGTTGAAGGAGAGTATCAAATTACTCAGTTTCGAGGAAATGACCGGATTGAATCACTTACTTTTCCAGAGTTAGATTTAACTGCTGAACAAGTTTTTCAAGCTGCTTTGGGAGAAGCTTAACCAAAAACATATACTTTCAAAGGAAACTCTGCAATTTTTAGATTGACTTTTGATATAACCGACATTCCGCACTTCAAGATGTAATACATCGATATTCAAGAATATTTCCTAATAATGCTCAATTATTAAGTATTAATACTGAGAATTATTGGGGATTTGTGATTGCTATTTAACCAACATTAGCCAGATGTTGGAAATCCTCGTGTATTACACGATGAAGTGCGGAAAGTGGGATATAAAGCATATCGCATCAACTGACAATGCCATTGTTTCGGCTGACAATGGCATTGTTTTGACTAACAATGCCATTGTATAAATTTATGTAAACAAATTAGCAAGTTTTGCGTAAAACTAACGCGATCGCAACGGATAATTAGCCAGAGGTGACTTCAACCACCGTAAACGCACATTAGTGGTGTGACATAACCAAAAGTTTAGCGATCTATACTAGACATCTTATCTACAAAACTAGAGGGAAGATTAGCAATAATAGAGGAATCACCAGGAACGTCAACCATAGGAACTACATTCATTAGACAGTATAAGTCATCGGGAGCACACTCCTCTATCTTTTCTATTACAATTTTTTCAGCGAATTTTTTAATCTCCGCAATTATGAAGCCTTTTCCCATTCCTCCTACAATTTTTTCAGCCTCCACAGGGGTGATGTCTTGCTCAACAATTGATTCAATATAGTCTGAATCCTGGATTTTTATTTTCAAGGAATGAAGCATAGTAATCACCCAATTGATTGTTTTTCCTTAGAGATAAAATCACCTCTATTTAATAACCCAAGTTGCAGCATAAATTTTTCTGCCAATTGTGCCATTTCTTCACAAAAGTTTATAATTTATGCTGTTCATATATCACAAAAAGTTACATTTATTTCTGTTGTTAAGGGAAATTCATCAAATGACTGAAAACTTACACGGTTCGTGCTGGCTTTTAAGGCTTATGATTTCTTTAGCTATTAGTGGCGCATATCTCAATGCTGGGGATTGCACCTTTGCTCAAATTACGCCTGATAGCACTTTACCCAATAATTCCACTGTCAAATTATAAGGGAATACCAGAATTATTGAAGGAGGAACTCAAGCTGGAAGTAATCTTTTCCATAGTTTTGAGCAATTTTCTGTACCCACTGGCACTCAGGCTTACTTCAACAACGCTTTAAATATTCAAAATATCATCAGCCGCGTTACGGGTGGGTCTACTTCTGTTATTGACGGTTTGATTAAAGCCAATCTCAATGGCTCTGCCAACTTGTTTTTTCTCAATCCCAATGGAATTATTTTTGGGCCTAATGCCCAATTGGATATTAAGGGTTCTTTCATCGCAACTACAGCAAACCGCCTCAAATTTGCAGATGGCGCTGTGTTTAGCGCCTTTCCTACCCAAAACCCACCTCTGCTAACAGTAAGTGTTCCCATTGGCTTGCAATTTGAGGGAGTAGCAGGAGATATTCGTGTAGAAGGATCTGGTCTAAAAGTGCAACCTGGTAAAACTTTAGCAATCGTGGGTGGTAACGTGACGTTCCAGGGAGGTAAACGAGCAGCTTTGAATCAACCAAATTTGGCAGCTCCAGGAGGACGGATTGAGCTAGGTAGTGTAGCTGGTGTTGGAGAAGTGAGCTTGAAGCATAAAGATAACGATTGGGTACTGGGGTACACCTCTGTCAATAATTTTGGCGATATTGGATTGGAAGACAAAGCGTTTGTCGCTGTTACCGGTGCTGGCGGTGGTGATGTTCAAATTCAGAGCAGTAATTTGGCTCTAACTCAAGGCTCACGGATTTTTGCCGATACAATAGGTACAGAGCCTGGTGGAGAGGTGCTTGTCCACACAACAAAGGCGGTGACTCTCACTGAAGGTTCGCAGATTAAAGCCGATATTTCATCAAAAGCAACTGTAACCGGGGGAAATGTGACAATTGAAACTGGACAGTTGATTATCCAAGGGGATCTCTCATTTATCAGAGCTGGCACTTTGGCTACCATCTTGGGCAAGACGGGACAAGGGGGAGAGCTTACCGTTCGCGCCTCGGAGTCTGTGGAACTAGCAGGAACAACAACAAGCGGCTTGTTCACTCAAACTCAAGGTGCTGGAGATGCTGGAAACTTGACAATTACTACTCGAAGGTTAAGTTCTAGAAATGGAGCGCGAGTATCAACTTCTACTTCAGGCGAGGGACAGGGGGGAAATTTGACTGTAAACGCCACCGATTCTGTAGAACTAATTGATGCTGATGGCGGCTTGTTTACTCAAACTCGAGGTGCTGGAGATGCTGGAAACTTGACAATTGATACCAGACGCTTGAGTGTCCAGAATGGAGCGCAAGTATCAACTTCTACTCTAGGCAAAGGACAGGGGGGAAATTTATTTGTGGCTGCTAGCGATTTGGTGGAATTGCAAGGAATAGGCATATCATCAAATGGGCAGCAAATCCCTAGTTTATTATTTACTCAGACTGAAAATGTTGGAGATGCTGGTAATTTGATGATTAAGACTAGGCAGTTAATTGTGGAAAATGGCGCACAAATATCTACTGCTTCTTTTGGTCAAGGAAAAGGTGGAGAGATAGAAATTAAGGCTTCTGATGCTATTAACGTTTTTGGATTTAGCATTAATAGAACGGCAAGTGGATTATTTTCACGCACCACTCAAGGCGGGCAGGGGGGAAATATCATTATTAATACCAGTGCTTTTCGGGTAGCAGATAATGGGGTTGTAGATGCCCGCACTTTCGGTCAGGGAAATGCTGGTAATATCACAGTGAAAGTGAAAACTTTAGAAGCGGTTAATGGTGGCCAAATCCTTGCTAACGCTTTCAGAGGCAGCAGTGGGTTTGCAGGTGATATCACAATTAATGCTACTGATAAGGTGACTATATCTGGCAGTGCTCCTTTCAAACGGCTTGTCCGAAGTAATGAGGGTCTTGTTGAAGATGAGTCTGTTAACAGTGGCTTGTTTGTTCGCTCTCAAGGGTCAGGGAGTGCAGGTAAGCTTCAGGTACAATCTCCTTTCATTCGCTTAGACAACCGAGGGGAAATCACTGCTGAAACCGTATCTGGTAATGGCGGTGATATTACACTCTACGACCTAGATTTATTGTTACTAAGCGGCAACAGCCAGATATCTGCTACCGCAGGCACAAATAAACAGGGTGGAGATGGCGGCAATATCACCATCAATGCCCCTAATGGCTTCATCGTCGCCAAACCAAATGAAAACAGCGATATCACTGCCAATGCCTACAATGGTAATGGGGGAACAGTCAAAATCAACGCTACTAAGATTTTTGGAATTGCGGCACTAACTGAGGAAGACCTTAAAAGGTTGCGCCCTACGGATTTAGACCCGCGTAAACTTCAGACAAATGATATTACAGCAATTTCCCAAACAAGACCTGATTTAAGCGGCGTTGTAGAAATCAACACGCTCAATGTTGACCCCTATCAAGGATTAATCAACTTACCAGCCGTACCAGTCGATACTCAAATGTCGCAGGTTTGTGAACCGCCTCGTGGTCAAAATCAAAGTAGTTTTACGATTACTGGACGCGGCGGCTTACCACCCAACCCCACAACCCAACCCCTCACTCCTGATAGAGTTCAAGTAGATTGGGTGGCTCTCAATCCAAACGGCGATCGCCGCGATCGCACATCTGTTCCCAGCAAAACAACTACCCCCGCACCACAACGTATCATAGAAGCTACTGGTTTGGTGCTAAACGAAAAAGGGGAAGTCGTTCTGACAGCAAATCTTCCCACCACTACACCCCATAGTCCTTGGTTTAATCCTGCATCTTGCAGAGCAAGTTAACATTTGACTTCACTAGACTGCAACTCAATCGCACCGACTTGCAACTCAATTGCACCGACTTGCAACTCAATTGCACCGACTTGCAACTCAATTGCACCGCCCTGCAACTCAATTGCACCGCCCTGCAACTCAATTG
>JAHCSU010000038.1 GCA_023522315.1 Nostoc sp. CCCryo 231-06 | reverse complement strand
ACTCGGTCAATTTTAACATCCGAGCATTCCCGCGCTTTAGCTTGATTGTCGGGAGAGTGGGGTTTGGCAACTACAGGTTCTAACTGAGAAACATCGTAAGAGTAGGTGCTATAGAATTTGGCATCGCTGTCGCTGTAGAATGACTCAAAAGGCTTATTTGTACGCGATCGCAAATAATCGTAAGTAGTTTCATCGGCGGCAATTGTGCCATTTTTCCCCCCGGCTTCAATTGCCATGTTACAAAGGGTCATGCGTTCTTCCATAGTCAGGTTTTGCACGGTTTCCCCAGCAAATTCCATCGTTCTATAAGTTGCCCCAGCTACGCCAATATCACCAATAATTTGTAAAATTAAATCTTTTGCCAGCAAATAATCGGGCATAGTTCCATTAAGGACAAATTGCATTGTAGATGGAACTTTAATTAGTAACTTGCCCGTACCCATAATAAACCCAGCATCGGTGTTGCCAATTCCGGTGGCAAATTGACCAAAAGCCCCAGCATTACAA
>JAHCSU010000378.1 GCA_023522315.1 Nostoc sp. CCCryo 231-06 | reverse complement strand
TCGCTGGTAAAATTGTAATAAGTAATACCCTTGCCGATACCAAAATATTTGCTATTGGGCGCAGCATTAATCGTTCTCACAGGGACACTAAAGCGCAACCCATCCGCAGATGCGACTTCCCCACCACCCCATATTTTTGCAAGGGGAATGTGAATTTGGGTATCAACCAATCGCGCATTGGCACGGATAAGAGTTTCTTGACGGATATAATTTTGCTGCACCCAAGATAATCGTCCACGAGTTAATGCAGGTAATTCTGGACGTACCAGTGGTTCCAAACCAATATTGCAAGCTTGGGCCAGCAACACCGCGCAGATACTAATGTGCAAATCATCAACCCGACTGTTGGATTGACTCAAATGGGTAAATTCTTTGGTAAATCCAGTCCTGGCATTAATTTCAAGAATTACCTCCGGCAGATCAACATGAGGCAACATCGCTGCCACTTGCCTTTTAAGCGTTATCAAACTGGGCGGGTCAACCAGTTTATCTATTGGGGTCAATACCAAATTATCTTTTCCATTTTTGTGTTCAATGCGTACCGCACTATTATTCTCAAAGTTAGCAGCAGTGCGACGGTAAGCCTCATCCAATTCTTGTTTTAAAATGGAGAGTGATGAATCAAAGGTGGGTTGAAAATCTAAAGTCCGACATATACCCGCCCGTTGTGCTGACCATGCTTCATCACTAAGAAGTTTGGCACGGGGGTCACAGTAACGCTGACTTTTGACCACAAACACATCCCGGCGACGCAACGCCGACCTTAAGGATTGTAAAACGCAGAACGTGTAAGCTTTACGGTCAATTGTGCCATTGGGATTAATGCAATACCGTGTCCACCCTTTAGTAATTACTTTGAGTGGTGCAGCACTC
Organism: Nostoc sp. CCCryo 231-06; assembly: GCA_023522315.1. Taxonomy (GTDB): domain Bacteria; phylum Cyanobacteriota; class Cyanobacteriia; order Cyanobacteriales; family Nostocaceae; genus Nostoc. The sequence continues at coordinate 28 of JAHCSU010000378.1, read as the reverse complement.
ATGTCGGGTCGATTTTGACCCTCAATAG
>JAHCSU010000377.1 GCA_023522315.1 Nostoc sp. CCCryo 231-06 | reverse complement strand
CACAAAACGTGCTGCCTATAGAGGCAGGGGACTTAAACCCCCAAAGTTTGTTAAAGCTTTCAGGCTTCTATCTGTAGCGGGATTAATTGTGATGTGAGGTATCAGTCGAAAGCGTGATGATTTAGTACTTAAAAAAAGCTAAAATCCAGAACAAAAGACTTAAATTTTGAACAATATTCCGTCCTGCATTCCTCGTCCATGTAATCAGGGGCGGGGTTAAGGACGGGCAGAGTCTAATGGAATCAGTTAGGTTATTCTTGGTTCTGGATATATTGTTTTAGGACTTCAAGTGGCTCAAAATCTGCGGAAATGACACAGTATGCACCTGTCCAAAAGACGGGTTTCCAATAAAATTTATTGACGTGTTCAGCAAACTCCTTCCTAATCATCCGACTGGAGATAGTTTTTAAAGTATTGACTAACCTTGCTGGGGCAATATCGGGTGAGAAGTCTATGAGTAAGTGGACATGATCTGATTCTCCACCAAACTCTATTAGCTCATTTTTCTGATTTTGGCATAGATGAGAGAATATATTTTTCAACCGATGAAGCATATCTGCTGTTATTACTTTCCACCTGTATTTTGTGACAAATACTATATGTAAATTTATTTTATAAACGCAGTGCCTATGAGAGTGAAGAATAGTTGGCACAGCTGTACACTATAGCCTAAGTTATTGAACAGAAAGTCAAGCCTTCTCAAACTTGCCCTAATTGCGGAAATCAAAAAAAGAAAGAATTATCTGAGCGAATCCATGATTGCCCATGTGGATTTACTTGTGACCGAGACGTAGCTGCGGCGATGGTGATGCTCAATTGGAGCCAGTCGCTCAGAGGGGTTT
>JAHCSU010000376.1 GCA_023522315.1 Nostoc sp. CCCryo 231-06 | reverse complement strand
GAATGTAGCAAAGGATTAAACCCGATACCAATCAACAATGCACCAAAGAAATCGCCGCCGGGAATTTTAAATAATATAGCTGGATAAACTACGAATCCAGTAATTACCAGTATTAACAAAAGTAATTCTAGTTGAAATGGATCGAAATTGAGCCAAGCAGCGTTGATTGGGAGTGTTTGCGGATAGTAATTACCAGTTGATGTCTTAGCGATGAAGGGAATTAGAACAACTACTGAGGTGACGCGAATCGCCTGAACTAAGGCAACCAAGCTAACATTTTTGTTGTAATCGGCGGCGATCGCTGCCATAATTCCGACACCACCAGGAACTGTAGCCAGCATTGCTGTTAACAGGTTGGTTTTGCTAAGGCGCGAGTAAATATAACCAATAGAGCTTCCACTCAGCAGCAGAAAGAAGGTAAGAAAAATAAATATGGGAATACTAGAAGCAACACTAGCTAGATTCCCGTGAGCATTGGAAGCGCCGACAGTTAAGCCTACAAGTGCCATTCCCACTTTTCTAGCTGTGCGGTTAGGTTGGGGAGAATATTGATAAAAAATTCGACACCCTTGAAGAACCACTGTACCAGCAGCAATCCCGCCAAATATCCAGGCAATCCTGCCAATTTGGAACTTGGCGAGGAGTAAACCCAGAGGTAATGCTAGAAGCATTTCCAAAACAAGGACAATTAGTTGCTTCGTAAATAGCTGTTGTTTGGTAACAACGGGATTTTCATGAGTATGTTCTTCCAGGTTGGGAGCAACACTTAGGCTTTGATTCATCGATATGAGCTTTTTTATTAATTTAACTATGCATTTAAGGTAATGCGATCGCACAAGATAACTAGTAGTCTGTCAAGTCAAGTTTACTAGGTTCGTAGTGAGCGCTTTAGCGCTCAAATCAAGGACTAAAGTCCTTACTACAAACTTATTCATCGATTCAAGTTGGTCTACTGGACTACTAGTACCGCAAGGCGGAAAAAAAACGTACCATTTCATTACAGCCAGGAAGCCCAAAATTAAAGCATGAGTGAATGCATGAATGCGTAACTTCCGCCTTCTGCCTTGCGGCACTAGGTTTAAATTTAGCGCGTGTTGTATTCAAACAAAAATGTCTATAGAGAGAGGATAGGGGCACAATGATCGTTGTGCCCCTATAAATAATTTATATTCCTTTCAATGATTCAGCCGTTTAATCTTCGTCAAGGGCTGGGAAAGCTTCCTCAAGCTGCCACAACCGATCTTTATTTTCAACGAACCAAATACGAGTTTTTGGAGTTAATTTACTCCAAATGTCTTCAACAGGGATGTGAGGAGATGCATATTGGTACTGCTGACCAAGTGATTTGAGATTGTCTGCCACATCACCGGGAATTCCGAATTGTTCCCAGTTAACTGTTATGTGTCTTCCCGAAACTCCGGCTGTGGGGTCGAAAATCAATTGTGCTGATCTGACTAAATCAGCAAAGTGTTTTGGTTTGAGTTTGGTGATTTCCTGAATTTGGAGTGATTCGTTATGCTCTTGAGACATGATCGCCGCAGTGGTAAAGATTAGTGATTCACAGGACTTACTGCCAGAGATTTTTATCCCAATATTTTTACTTTAGCGCAGAGCCGCTAACTTGAGCATGACTTAACTACATAAGGAGTTTGAGCAAATTGTTTAAGGTGAGCAAACTTCTAGTACAATGTCTAAGCTAGTAATGAAAAGTTTGTAGTAAGCACTTTAGTGCTTAGAAAATAAGGAAGGACTAAAGTCCTTACTACGAACTGTGCCCAGTGGTGATTTTAGTGACGAGTGTAGGAACGCTCAAAGTGAGTTTTGAGTGTCTCAGCCATAGCGGACATTACAACTGCTGCTATAGAAAGCGATATTGCTGCAATTTTAATTTTAGAATCATCTGCAAGTATTGCTACAGCAGCTAGAGCGATCGCTACCCCTATACAACTTTGCTTAACCCTATTTGTAACTTGATAAGCTCGATTGCAGGAACTACAAATAAGTGTGTGACAGTCCTAGAGATAGAACATTTCTAGGGTGAAACTTCAAAAATTAACAATAAGAAAGCAAACTGGGGTTTGAATAAGTCAAAGCTGCTTGTACTTGCGGAAAAAACCAAAATGAGAAAGCAAACTGGGCTTTGAATAAGTAAAACATCATTTTGCTTGCGGAAAACACTGAAATGAGAAAGCAAATACAGCTTTTAATAAAGCAAACCAGGGTTTGAGTAAGTCAAAGTTCATTTTGCTTGCGGAAAAAAGCAAAATGAGAAAGCAAACTGGGCTTTGAGTAAGTCAAACCTCATTTTGCTTGCGGAAAACACCAAAATGAGAAAGTAAACTGGGGTTTGAGTAAGTCAAACCTCATTTTGAGAAAGCAATTTAAGTATTTTGATAAATTAAACAGGTATTTTTATAAAACAATGAGGCTTTTTGATAAAGTAATCGGCAAATATACTTAACGATTAAAAATTGCGTCTGCACAAATGGATTCCTACTGGAAAACTGCTGTATGTCACTTAATTTTCAACGATCGCGGGATTAACTCTATAACTTTCAATTTAGTGATTTGTTTATAGAGGAATTACCTCAGTTACCCATCTTCGATTAAAACTGTAACAGCAGCGATCGCAATCAACATTTCGTCATTTTTATCATTGAGTTCGGGAATCGCCCGCCCTTGAACTATCATCCCCCCAGATTCTACGGTAAGGGTTTTCCGACCAAATGGTAGTACAGCGAGTACTTCTTCTTCCCTAACTTGTTCGGGGTATGGAACTGCTACCTGAACCTCTATAATCATTTCATTGGGGTGATTTAAACCTGCAACCTCCCAAACACCAGGTAAAGCATTGTGAGCGATCGCATTCCTTACCGCCCTAGATGCTGCTACTGTTGGATCTTGTCCATGCTGATCTATTCCCATGCCCATCTCAATAATCAACCGTTTACGTACCATTGCTACCTCCGGTAAATCTTTCCTTTTTCACCAAAAAAGGCAGAAGCTAAAGATGACTGGACTTTGACAGCCACACAGGTTATTGCACCCTTCTGCCTCCTGTCTTTCTTCTGAGGTGCTTTAGACGATATGCTGCAAGCGACTCAGACGCTCTGAGTAACTTCTCATCACCTGTAGGGCAAACATGGGTGTTTCCTGAACAGCAAAGAGAAATTTTCGTTCATCAAGGAAACCCAGTTTGCTGTCCACCTTGGCAATAGCTGTGTAAGTTCTATTTTTGACTCCTACAAGTACCCCAACACCAAAAACGTCGCTCGTGTCAATGGTTTCTACAACCTTGCCATTGACTAATATATCTATCTGTCCTTCCAGAATGCCGTACATATTATCACCAGGCTGTCCTTCTTCAAAGATGACTTCGCCTGCTGAAAATGCTTGAGGATCGGGTTGTTTTTGAAAGATACTGACTGTTACTACAGGACTTAACATTAGAGCAACCCCAAAATTCTTTGTTTTTAAACGAAACCTTTGGATAGCTTTAGGCGAACCCAGAAAAGTATACTACTTTCTATGGATTAACTCTCAACCTCCGCAAAATTTCTGATTATTTCCCTGATTAATTGGTGTTCTAGGGAGTTGTAACAACTTCAAAGGGTCGCATCATATCAAAGTCTTCGTGTTCCAAGATGTGACAGTGCCAGAGATAATACCCCGGTTTGTCGAAGGTGGCAATAATGCGAACAACTTCACCTGGGTTAACAACTACGGTGTCTTTCCAACCTTTCTCAGAGAGTCGTGGAGGCTCAGGATTGCCGATTAGGCCAACATTTTGTAGAAATAGCTTAGACTTACCAGAGGGTGCGATCGCTGGGACTGGACTGCTAGCAAAATTCTGTCGATTTAGAATCAAAAAGGAAACCAAGTGCAAGTGAATTGGGTGTGGCTCCTGTGTAGCGTTGTATAATTCCCAAACTTCAGTTGTGCCGAGTTTTGGTTTCTCAGTAATTGGATCGTCATAGCGCAATGAGCCGTCTGCCAATGTACCTAGCTCTAGCAGCTTCCGACTGTATTCATCCGTATTTTCAAAAAGAACCAGTTTCCGAGTCAGTCCGGTTTGAGCAGGAGGTGTAATCTTGTCAGGTCGCAACTGTGTTGTCAGTCCATCATTTTCATTGGTATCGACTGTTGCATTGGGAACATCTGAAAGTAGTTGCTCGACCGCAATTTTCATGATCTGACCTGTAAGATCGGGATCAGCTTTATCATCGAAGTTCCTGATGATCAACTCTTTTCCCCAATCACCAGTGAAATCAACAATCACATCAGCGCGTTCACCTGGAGCAAGAACTAAATTTGCAAGCGCAGCTGGTTTTTCTAACAAGCCTTGCTCAGTGCCGATTTCGTAAAACTTTTCCTTTGAGTCGTTGAAATTCAGGTTGTAGAAGCGCGAATTTGAACCGTTTGCCAAGCGTAAACGATACTTTCTAGGTTCTACTGCCAGCTTTGGCCATGCCATGCCATTTACTAGGATAAAATCACCGTAGAAATTCGGCTTTACACTTGGATATGGAGCATTAGGATAATTTGATCCTGGTGGGTAGTAAAGCTGACCGTCCGCAGTGAAATCCCGGTCTTGGATGATGATTTCTTTCTCGTGTTCACCACTGGGCAAAATGTTGCGATTGATGAGATCAATCTCGTTGTTATCCCTCAGCAAATAGAAGCCTGCAAGACCAGCGTATAAACTTAAACGACTATTACCGAGGATGTGGTCGTGATACCAGAGTGTCGCTGCCCGACTGTCATTTGCATAACTATAGTTCTTTTTAACCCAACTGGTTCCGGTTTGTGAAAAATCTTGTGTAAACCAAGCTTCGGAAAATCCGTCACTAGTCCACTCAGTATGACCGCCGTGTAAATGGGTCACTGTAGGTACAAGCCCTTTTTGGAGAGCGTTTTCAATGGATTTTGGAATAATGCTCTTGTCTACTGGCAAAAACTTATATCCAGATTTTGGTAGTTTGTTGTCCCACAGCACTTCAATCGGTACGTTTTTTTGCGCCACGAATGTGGAACCTGGGTAAGTAACACTCTTTTGCCCTTGCAAGCCATACCCCCAAACTGTCGTATTCAGGCGTGAATCATCGTCTGTACCATATATGCCATCTGCACCAAGACTATATAATCCAAGCCATTGCTTGGTTTCTCCTATCTCTACATCGAAGTGACCACCGTTTCTAGCATCTATTCTTGCTAGAGACGGCAATGAATTGATGAACTTCGGTTGGGTTCTCGGATCTAGCAAGGAATCAGCAGCCATAGTTACACTCAATCTGGAAAAGATTATTCCAGCCAGTACTGCCACAATCAATACAAAGGGGAGATACAGTTTGAAGTATTGTCTCCACTTACTTAGCAATAACTTAGTCATAATTAATGTATCGCTTCAAAAATTCTTATTGATAGTAAGCTAATGGTAAAATAGAAAAATTTGGTTTTGATGCCATCTTCTATAATTAATAAAACCTGCACACCTAATTCTAGGCATGAGACTGTGACCGAATCAGGAAGTTACAAAGATACTGTAAACCTACCCAAGACTAATTTTGATATGCGGGCAAACGCCATCAAGCGTGAGCCTGAAATCCAAAAATTTTGGGAAGAAAATAAAATTTACGATCGCCTCTCCGAAAATAACCCCGGCGAATTATTTATACTGCACGATGGGCCTCCCTACGCTAATGGCTCACTCCATATTGGTCATGCCTTAAATAAAATTCTCAAAGATATTATTAATCGCTATCAATTGCTACAAGGGCGTAAAGTTCGCTACGTTCCTGGTTGGGATTGTCACGGTTTACCAATTGAGTTAAAAGTTTTGCAGAACATGAAGTCAGCAGAACGGCAAAATTTAACGCCTTTACAACTGCGGCAGAAAGCGAAAGAATTTGGTCTAGCTACGGTAGATAACCAGCGCCAAAATTTTCAACGCTACGGTATTTGGGGTGATTGGGATAACCCTTATTTAACTCTGAAGCCAGAATATGAAGCGACTCAAATTGGCGTGTTTGGTCAGATGTTCTTAAAAGGCTACATCTATCGCGGTTTGAAGCCAGTTCACTGGAGTCCGAGTTCTAAAACCGCTTTGGCTGAAGCTGAGTTGGAATATCCAGAAGGTCACGTTTCCCGCAGTATCTATGCAGCTTTTGCAATCACAAGTTTGGCGTCAGCTGTAAAACCACTGTTGGCGGAATATCTGTCAGATTTGGGTGTGGCTATTTGGACAACGACACCTTGGACGATTCCGGCAAATTTGGCTGTGGCGGTGAATGCAGATTTAAATTATGCAGTGGTGGAAGTAGAACCCCACCCCCCAACCCCCTCCCCGCAAGCAGGGAGGGGGAGTGAGGAAGTAACTTCCCTCTCCCCGCAAGCA
>JAHCSU010000375.1 GCA_023522315.1 Nostoc sp. CCCryo 231-06 | reverse complement strand
GATTAATCGTACAAGAGAGACGCGATTAATCGTACAAGAGAGACGCGATTAATCGTACAAGAGAGACGCGATTAATCGCGTCTGTACAAGAGTAGCCCGCGTCTTGGTGACTTTTGATAGGAGAATTATGGTAGGAGCGATCGCTATCTAAAAAGTCACCAAGCTTTTAACCCAGACAAAAAAGTTACCTTCACACGGGCACTCATCACTCCTAACCTAGCAAAAGTGTGCTGTTATTATCAATCAGCGTCAGAGTTCCATTAGTAGCCATACCTGGGTTTTGCTGCGCCAATGCACCATAGGACTGAATGTAACGCTGCACTTCTAGCGGAAAGTCGGGGTAATCTAATACTGCATCTCCATCGGCAATAGTTGCCCAGAACTCGCGCAAACTAGGAGCTAATTTTTTTGCCTGTGATAATGGTAAGTTTAATGGAGAGTGAGTTAGTAGCTTGATTAAGAAGGGGAAAGAGCGATCGCCCATCCATTGCCGCGATGACTGTTGCAAGTCGGGGAACTCAGGCACTGACTCTACCCGATGAGATATAATTTGCAACGATTCTTTACCTTGGTTATCCCGATGAAACTCTAGCACCCGATAAGGGTGAGGATAGCTCACTAAAGAGCCAGTGGTAATATCATATACTCCATCTGAGTAAGCAATATCCTGAACGTGCAAATGCCCCGTAAAGACTAGTTTGACTCCGTAGCGCCTTAGCAACTGCAATAGTTTTGCTGAATTGGACAACATGTATCGATTTGCCAGTGGATGGTTCGATTGATTGGGCAAATGCTCGACTACATTATGATGCACCATCACCAGAACTAATTCATCAGCAGATGCCGCCAGAACCTCTTCTAACCACTGTAGCTGTTTGGCATCCAAACACCCCACCTGCTCACCTTGGTCATTAAAGGAGTTAGAATTCAATCCAATCAGCTTAACTCCAGGCAATAACTGACGAATGTAGTAAATTTGCTGTGGATCTTCATAGCCATACTTTGTGTAATAGTAGGGAAAATCCGCAAAAGCAATTGATTGCTGATCAGCCAACAGCACAGGAACGTCATGATTGCCAGGAACAACATAGACGGGAAAAGGTAGCTGGGCTAAACATTGTTGCAACCAGGCGTGGTTCTCTGGTTCCCCGTGTTGGGTTAAATCTCCTGGTAACAACAAGAAATCTAAATCGAGTTGTGTTAAATGTTCTAGTACACTTTTAAATGCCGAGATACTGACTTCTACTAGGTGGAACCGATTGGGATGATCCCAGATTGTGTGGGGAAGTGCCAGGTGTAAGTCACTGACTACCGCAAAGCGAAAATTGAGAGCCATTGATTTATGAAAATGTTAAAAGCAGAGGTTAAAACAAGCCTTTTCCCAAAAGTATAACGCTTGCTTTGTTTGGCTGCTCAGGAATACATCTACTTAAGACATCTCCAGTAATTAATTATGCATTACCTGAAACCCTTGTCTTGACGTTGCATTGCAACATCTCTACATTAGACCTCTTGCAAAAGTCCTAGATGTGTGGGACAAGTAGGTTAGAGTTGGGTAGCATTGATGACCTACGAACAAGCAAATGCTGTCGCTCAACAAGCAAATGCTGTTGCTCAACAAGCAAATGCGATCGCTCAACAAGC
>JAHCSU010000374.1 GCA_023522315.1 Nostoc sp. CCCryo 231-06 | reverse complement strand
GGAGGGGGTTGGGGGTGGGGTTCTTGTACCTCACTCAACTGAGAACCGCTATAACAACAACTGGTAGCCATCTATTGCGGCTTGAGTAATGTTGTAAGTTACAACAGGATAAATTAAATTTACATTGAGTAATATGTTTATATTTTTGCCTATTATCTCGTTAATTGCTATTTTTTGGTTAATTAATAAAAGTCGTAACGATTGGCGGGAATCGGTGATAGTATCAGCGACTTACTGGGGAATTTTACTGACTGCAATCACCGAATTTTTGAGTCTTTTTAAATTAATTACTTTTGACTGGATATTAGGAATTTGGGGATTGACATGTATTATATTAATTTCTATATGCTTTCGGTTCAATTCCCAAAAAGCTAAGACTTTAGAGCAAAATAATCCTTCTCAAATAAATAAAAATATTAAAATTCCATCCTTCGTAAATTTATTATTATGTGGCGGAGGTTTTGTTGTAGCGACAGTTGGATTAATTGCCATCATAGCACCACCCAATAATTGGGATTCTATGGACTATCACATGAGTCGTGTTGCTTATTGGATACAAAATCATAGCGTTGCTCATTATCCAACAAGTTATACCCCACAGCTATATCAAAACCCTTGGTCAGAGTTCGTAATTTTGCATTTTCAAATTCTCAGTGGTGGTGACTACTTCGCTAACTTAGTTCAATTGTTCAGTATGATTGGCTGTATTATTGGAGTGTCATTAATTGCAAAACAACTAGGAGCAGATTTACGAGGTCAAGTTTTCTCTGCGGTTGTAACTGCAACAATCCCTATGGGAATCTTGCAAGCTTCAAGCACTCAGAATGATTATGTAATTGCATTTTGGTTAGTTTGTCTCGCTTACTACTTACTATCAACTATCCAAGCAGGAAAAAGCGATATTTGGACGAATTCATTTAATATTGGTAGTAGTACAGGATTAGCTATTTTGAGCAAGGGAACTGCTTATTTTTATGTATTTCCTTTCTTAATTTTGTTTGGCTTTTACCTGGTTAAACGCTTATGTTGGCAAGCATGGAAGCCTGCTTTGATAGTAGGAAGTATATCTTTATTGCTTAATATTAGTCATTATTTACGCAATTATAATTTATTTGCTTCGCCACTTGGTGAACCGAGTGGCTATCGTAACGAAGCACATGGGATTAATATACTTGTTTCTAACATTCTGAGAAATATTGCTTTACATATAGGAACACCAATTGGTTTATGGAATGGAATAGCGAACCGATTAATTCAACTTATACATATATTCCTCGGTGTAGATTATAACGATCCTCGGACAACTTTTTCCAAGACATTCTTTGTACCAGGAGGTTGGTCAACAATTGGGATAACTGGTAATGAAAATAGTGCTGGTAATTTATTACATTTAGCACTGATAATGATATGTATGATTATTTTTATAGCTCGAAAATCTATTCGTAAAGAAAGTTATGTTTTTGCTTATCTCATTGCTACGGTATCTACATTTTTGATATTTTGTTACTTGGTAAAATGGCAAGTCTGGAATAGTCGTTTACATTTGCCTTTGTTTGTCCTAATGTCTCCATTTGTAGGTGTGGTGTTATCTAAGCTTAAACAGCAAAAAATAGCAATTTTTATAGTAACATTTTTGCTAATCTCATCATTACCGTGGGTGTTTTTTAACAGGTATAGACCTATTATTCATAGCAACAATATATTCCAAATGCCCAGGATTGAGCAGTATTTTAGTAATAGACCATTCCTCAAAGGTACTTATACCGGAGCAGTTGAGTTTTTAAATTCAAAAAAATGCTCGAATATTGGTCTATCAATGGGAAATGACCCTTGGGAATACCCTTTATGGGTACTTTTGCAGCAAAATAATCGAAAAGTAGTTAAAATCCAACATATTAATGTAACTAATATTTCGGCGAGTTTAGAAAAAGAGGCTTACTTTCAAGATTTTGAACCTTGTGGGATTATTTCAATGGAAACTAAAAAAAGTAAACAAAAGAAATCTCTTGAGATTAATTTTAAAGGTCAAACTTATGTCCGATCTTGGGATTCTCCAGAACTTGGCGTATTTATTAAGTAAAATTAGATTATTTCCAAGCTCATAAAATTAATATTTACTCAGAAATTAAGAAAATAATGCTGACAAAAATTGCTGTTGAAAAAATTCTTGAGCGTGCCTTGATGGGATACGACTTATCTCTCGAAGAGGGAGTGGTGTTGTTACAACAAACTGAACCGGAGGCGATCGCAGCGATACGTACTACATCCGACACACTCCGCCATACCCAAGCAGGCGATACGGTTACTTATGTAATTAATCGTAATATCAACTTTACTAATATTTGTGAGCAGCACTGTAGTTTTTGTGCTTTCCGTCGAGATGATGGTGATGTTGGTGCATACTGGTTAGATTCGGCGCAAATTTTGGAAAAGGCGACAGATGCGGTGCAACGGGGTGCGACGGAAATCTGTATGCAGGGGGGATTAAATCCACAAGCACAGATAAATGGTAAATCTTTGCCCTATTATCTCAAGGTAGTGGAAACCATCAAACAGGAGTTTCCGCAGATACATCTCCATGCTTTTTCCCCGCAGGAAGTGGAATTTATCGCCAGACTTGACGGACTTGAATATGCTGATGTGATTATTGCTTTGCGCGATGCTGGTGTTGGCTCAATGCCGGGAACAGCAGCAGAAGTGTTAGACGATGAAGTAAGGCGGATATTGTGTCCAGAGAAGATTAACACAGGCACTTGGCTAGAAATTGTCAGCACCGCTCATAAATTAGGCTTATATACCACTAGCACCATGTTATCTGGGCATATTGAAACCCACGAGCAACAAATCGGGCATTTAGAAAAATTGCGATCGCTCCAACAAACCGCCATTAATCAGGGATATCCAGCAAACATCACAGAGTTTATTTTATTACCCTTCGTTGGGCAAGAAGCGCCCAAACCCTTACGTCGCCGTGTCGGACGCGATCAACCAGTTTTGAATGATGCACTGCTGCTAGGCGCTGTGGCGCGGATTTACTTAGGTAATTGGATTCCTAACCATCAGCAGAGTTGGGTAAAACTGGGGCTTGCAGGTGCAACAGAAGCCTTAGTTTGGGGTTGCAATGATATCGGGGGCACATTGATGGAGGAGCATATTACCACAATGGCAGGTGCTTTGGGTGGTACGTGTATGGAAGTGGAAACTTTGGAAAATGCGATCGCTTCTTTAGGAAGACCTTACCAGCAACGCAATACTCTTTATCAAAAAATTATGAGTTAGAAAGTCAAGTCAAAGGCTTGCGGACAAGTATTTAAGTTAGCTGAACAAAGTTCTGAATTCCGAGATGAATGAATGAAGTTTTTTAACTCCTCACTCCTCACTCCTAATTCCTAACTAAATTGATTGATCCCCAAGATACCAATACAAGATAGGATGGTCGTTGATTTACGTATTCTTTTACTTAATGCATATGAAGCGCTATTGGTCGCGTTTGCTTGCGCTGGTTTTGGTTGTATCTATCGGCTTAATGGGCTGTTCTGGCAGTCCAGATAGTTTGACTGGGGATTATCGCCAAGACACCTTAGCTGTGGTCAATGTTATGAGACAAGCTCTGGATATATCACAAGATTCACCAGAAAAAGCAGCAGTTCAAGCAGAAGCGCGTCAAAAAATTAATGACTTTTCAGCTCGCTATCAGCGAGTTAACTCTGTTTCTGGTCTTGGCTCCTTTACAACCATGCGAACAGCCCTCAACTCTCTAGCTGGACACTACAGTTCTTACCCAAATCGTTCTGTACCCGAAAAACTCAAAACTCGTTTAGAGAAGGAGTTACAGCAGGTAGAAGCAGCACTGAAGCGTGGCGGTTAATTCTTAACTAAGTAGAGCGGCGTGAATAATTCAAGGTTTGTAGTGAGGACTAAAGTCCTCACTACGAACTAATCTCAATATTTTGATTGACACTTTTTTAGCTAAAAGCCTGTCACAGTTCAACTTACTTCGTCTCCATCCAATTTTCACCGATACGCGCCTCCACCAGCAAGGGCACACTCAACTCGACTGCATTTTCCATCACCGACTTAATTTGCGGTTGTAATTCTTCCCACTCATCAGGGGGGATTTCAAACACCAATTCATCGTGAACTTGCAACAACAAACGCGCCTGATAGTTCTTCAAAACCTCATGCAGTCTTACCATTGCAATTTTGATAATATCAGCGTTGGAACCTTGGATTGGTGCATTAGCAGCCGAGCGTAGTAAACCTGCATCATAAGCACCCAAATTTTTCAATTTACTCAGATCAATATCTTCTGGGTTACTGCCTTTTAATTTGCGTAAACTGTTATTAGTAAAGTCAAAATAACGACGGCGACCGAGAATAGTTTCTACATAACCAAGAGCGATCGCTTCTTTTTTTACTTGCTCCAAATATGCAAAAACTTTAGGATATCGTTCATTAAACCGCTTAATGAACTCGTTGGCAATCGTTTTATCTATCCCAGTTGAGCGCGAAAACCTTAGAGAACCCATTCCATAAATCACACCAAAATTGATAGTTTTTGCCATCCCTCGTTCTTCTGAGGTTATATTTTCTTTTTCAAACACTAACCGCGCCGTAACAGTGTGAACATCTTCATTTTGCTGATATGCTTGCACTAATATCGGCTCTTGACTCAAATGAGCCAAAATCCGCAATTCAATTTGTGAGTAATCAGCAGCCACCATTAACCAACCAGATTCTGGCAAAAATGCTTTCCGAATTTGGCGACTAAAAGCTGTACGAATGGGGATATTTTGCAAATTCGGATTAGAAGAAGATAACCTACCAGTTGATGTTGCTGCTTGATTAAAATCAGTATGCACCCGTTGAGTATCTGGACGCACTAATGCAGGCAATGCATCAACATAAGTAGACTTTAATTTAGATAGGGTGCGATACTCAATAATCGCCTCAACAAAACCAGTTTTATCATCCTCTTGGAGTCTTTCTAGTGTTGCTGCATCTGTAGAGAAGCCTGTTTGAATTTTCCGAGAATGTCTTGTGCTTAACCCCAACTTTTCAAACAAAATTTGGCTCAATTGCTTAGGAGAACCTAAGTTAAAATTTTCCCCAGCTATTTCAGTTGCTTCTTCTTTTAACCTGGCTAACTCAGTTTCTAAATGCTGGGAAAGTTCTTTTAAATAAGCTGAATTAATGCGGACACCAGTGTATTCCATTTGGGCTAAAACTGCTTCTAGTGGCTGTTCCACTTCCACTAATAGCTTAGACAAAGTTGGAATTTTATCCAGTTCTTCATGCAATTTCGCCACTAAACCAAAGGTAGAATAAGCATCCATACCGCAGTAATCAGCTACCGCAGGAATATCTATATCAGCAATGGTTTTACCTTTAGGAACTAAATCCAAATAACTTTTTGCTATCAATCCCAAATATCGCTGCCCTAAATCCATCAAATTATGACTTGAATCTGGATTTAGAATATAACTTGCCAGCATAGGATCAAACACTACTCCCGCTAAATTAATTCCTTGACACCTTAGAATTAAGCGGTCAAATTTAGCATTCTGTAAAGCTTTGGGATAATCGGGACTTTCGAGAATTGGGCGTAATGTTTCTAGCACCAAATCTTTATGCAAATTTTCCCCAGTTTTGTGCCCCACAGGAATATAAGCTACTTCATCTGGTTCCGTTCCCCAACAGCAACCAATTCCTACTAACTCAGCATCTCTTGGTTCTAAAGCCGTAGTTTCAGTATCCCAAGCAACGGGAGTTTCTGGATTAGTGAATGTTTGCAAAAGTTTCACTAAATCAGTTAGTTTAACTTCGGTATTGATGATGTGTGGTGTAATTGGGGAAGTAGATTTTTGTGGAACTGCTGCTGTATCACTAGCACTGAAAAACCACAAATCATTATCTTCATCATCCCTCAATTCTGAGTTAGGATTAGTTGCGTCTGTTTTAGCTTCTTGCTTTTCTTCAACTTTGCCACCAAAACGTTGTTGAAGGTCGTTGATTTTGCCTAAAAAAGACTTTAATTCTAATTTTTCTAAAATGGGGGATAAGACGTTTGTATCAAACCCTTGTAATTTGCAATCTTCTAAATCAAATTTTATCGGAACATCTAAAACTATGGTTGCCAAATAGCGAGACTTATCGGCATCTTCTTTACCACTTGCCAGTTTTTTCTGAGTTGCGCCTTTAATTTCATCTAACGCAGCATAAATATGATCAAGAGAACTATATGTATTTAGCAGCTGCACTGCTGTCTTTTCCCCAATTCCCTTGACTCCAGGAATATTATCAGATTTATCACCACAAAGAGCTTTGAAATCGACAATTTGTGAAGGTAAAACGCCCATCTTCTCTTTGACTTGTTCTGCTTCAAATTCCGTAATGCTATTTGTAGAGCGTTTTAGGGCATCTGGACTAAAATTCAGAACAGTGATTTCTTTGTCAGAGTCGATCAGTTGAAATAAATCGCGATCGCCAGTGAGAATCTTCACCCTATACCCAGCAGCAGTTACTCGCTGTGCTAAGGTTCCCAAAACATCATCTGCCTCGTAACCAGGGGCAGTGAAAATTGGTAGATTGAAGCCATTGAGCAACTCATGCAGGTTTGCTAAGTCGGGAATGAAGTCTTCTGGCGTTTCTTTGCGATCGGCTTTATAAGTATCGTCAGCTTCATGGCGAAAAGTGGCCTCACCCAAATCAAAAGCGATCGCCATTGCTTGGGGCTGTTGTGTTGCCATTACCTCCAGCAGGCACTTCACAAAACCAAAACATATACTGGTAGGAATCCCCGCTTTGGTACGCAGCCCTCCATCTCGCCCTTTGGCGAAAGCAAAGTATGAACGATACGCCAAGGAGTGTCCATCTACGAGGATGAACGTGGGGCGTGTTGCAGTTACAGAAGTGAAAGTTTCAGACATAGCCCTATTTTAGCCAGAAGCTTCGTTACATAGTTAACGAGAACGCTATTCCCAATCCAAAATCTAAAATCTAAAATCCAAAATGGTATAACCTCTTACTGGAACTTCAAATCTAGGAAATTATGCAGAAAGCATCTGCCACACATTCGGCATCTAATGATAATCAGGCTGGTACAAAAGATATTAAACTACTAGTTTTGGATATAGATGGCACGATCGCTGGAGAGTCTAACACCATCAGTACAGGTGTAAAGCAAGCTATTATTGCAGCGCAAGCACGAGGAATTCAAGTTGCGATCGCTACAGGTAGAATGTATCGTTCCGCCTTGCGCTTTCACCAAGAAATCGGCTCCACTTTACCATTAATGGCCTATCAAGGAGCCTGGATTCAAGACCCGATCACTCAAAAAATTCATCGTCATTGTCCTGTTTCTAGGGAAATTGCCCACCAGCTAATCGACTATTTTGAACAGCCGGAATTGCGATCGCTCCTATCTGTCCACTTCTACATCAATGATCAACTATACGTCCGTGAGTTAACTAGAGAAACCAAAATTTATGCAGAACGTTCTGATATTACCCCAATTCCCGTGGGTGATTTGCGTCAAGCCTTAACGAATGAACCGACAAAAATTCTTGCTTTGTGCGATGACACAGATGTGATCGACAAGCTATTGGGAAATTTGCGCCGTCAATACACACCGGCTGAACTTTATCTCACAACATCTGTTGCTACCTTCTTTGAAGCAACTAACGCCTCTGTCAATAAGGGAACTGCTGTGCGTTACCTAGCCGAAGAATTGTTGGGATTACAGTTAGCCAACGTCATGGCGATTGGCGATAACTTCAATGATCTGGAAATGCTGGAATATGTTGGACTTGGCGTAGCTATGGGTAACGCACCAGCAAGAGTGCAAGCGATCGCGCAGTGGGTAGCTCCTAGCGTAGAGGAAGACGGAGCAGCAGTAGCAATTGAAAAGTTTTTGCTGTAATGAGGGCAGTTTTTCAAACCTAACCCATATAAATCAGAAAGGACACCGACGACTGGCCGTGTTTCGTCTCGGTGCCCTAGCTGGTTCGCTCCTCACACACCTGTTAATGTAGCTGAGGTGATGCATTGAGTCAATAGATATATAAAAGTTTTTATTTTTGCCTAAGCAAGATTACCGATTTATAACTCCAAGGGCGCAAAAACACCCAAGTTTTCCTCTAGCACAAATCTTAATACTGACTGAGTAGCCATAAGCAATCCGAGTCTGGCTTGGGCTAACTCTGGTGAGGTAGTTTTCACCTCACCCCAAATCCGGCAATTAGACCAAAACTTTTCAAAAGCTTGGCTCAAACTCAGCGCTACTTTTTCCCATTTCACAGAACCCTTAACATCATGGCACTCTATGTTGTCTATCACTTGTATTAACTCACCAATTAGACGACGCTCATCTGGGTGATTTAGCCGCAGTGTTCCATCACAATTAAGCCAAGGTAGAGGGTTAGGAGAGATAACACTCCAAAAAGCTGGACTATTATTTGGAACTGGTTCTCTAAGTTTAATCAATCCCTCTCGATGAGCCAGAAGCACTAGCGAACAGCAGCGTGCATGGACATATTGAACAGCAAACAAATTGGGAATTGGGCATTGAAAAGAGGCAGAGGGGCGGGGGTGCTGCTCTTGCTGAGGGGAAAATTCTTCTCCCTTGCTCCCAGCTAAGAACTCCCCTGCTTCTTCCCCACTCCCCTCTACGAGGCTTTGTAACCAAGTCGCTAACGTCGAGTTAGTTAATTCAAAATGTATCCAACCAGGGGGAACTATTTGGATGCTAAAAACGTCCCCACAGATCCCTGATAAATCTGAGGCGATCGCACTGGCAAGCTCCATCGCTTTTCGATTCTGAGATTTTGATAGTCCCAAAGACACATTTGAGGTGTAGAAAACTCTATCATCATCTCTACCTTTATGTAGAAGAATTTTTTCATTTTTTATGCATCTATTCTCTGCTTTAAAAGTATCAATGCTTACTGATTTTATTAAATAACTGTACACTAACTGTTTGATTGACGTATATTTGCTAACTGGTAATTTATAATGCACGTAATATTATTTAAATCATCATGTAAGATATATTTGTTACTTTTTTGTCATCCGTCTTGCGGTATAAATTTAATTTAGATAAAGAAAAATGAGAAGAGGATAAAATTTGATGAATAATCGATGAATAGTAAGTAAACTTTACTACCATCATTGTACAGTAGGAAGTATAACAAAAGAGTAGAGAGTAATTTACTTTCTATTCTTTGGATTGGCTGGCGCTGTTAGGCGTTATGCCTGCCTTGCCAACACAAAGACACTCCTTGCACCCTTTTATTTACGTCTTTGTCTTCAGCCGAACGCTCTTTGTTACCTATGCAATCTCCATCCTCCTTTTCTGAGGCATCACGGCCTTTTTTAACTTGGCAACGCATTCTTGACTGGGCTCAAGAACACTACCGCTGCCGTACCTTTAGCAAAGATGAGCGCATTCCAGCCCGGCCTGGATTGCTATATTTGGTGCAAAGGGGTGCGATCCGTATGGTAGGAACCGCCCAAGTTAGCGCGACTGCCAGCCAGCTAACGTCTCGACGAATTAACAGAACCCCAGAAGAAGCGTTCTTGGGTTTTGTGGGAGCGGGACAGCCATTTGAAATTGTTGCTCAATCACCATTCACACTCCAGTCTTACGCCCATGTTGACCAAACTGCGGTGTTGTGGATGTACTGGCATGATTTAGACAACTGGCCTCACTTCCGTCGTGAAGTTATGGATGCCTTTAGGTATCAGCACCAGCGTAAGCTACTGTGGCTGAGTGCCTTGGGACAACGCCGCACAATTGACCGACTTTTAGGATTTCTCACATTGTTAATTGAGGAATATGGAGAGCCAGCCATGAGCGACACTGATCCTGATGTGATTCGCGGCTATTGTCTGCCCTTCCCCCTCACCCATGCCCAAATTGGTAGTGCGATTGGTTCCACTCGTGTTACCGTCACCCGCTTGATGGGTAAGCTGCGTCAACGTGGCTTAATCCTGACTCAAGGCGATAATCTCATTTGCTTGCCAGCAGAGTCGATTAATAGAGCTGGTTAAAGCACAGTTCAGAGCGGCGATTTCCGCCACTCTGTCTTGAGCGCGATGGGCTACGCCCCGCCGGAGACGATCGCAAGAGTCAGCGAATTTTGACAAACCCAGCTTGGGAAATGAGTTCCTGTCCCTGCTCAGTCAGCAGTAAGTTGGCGTAAGCGACACCTGCTTGCTGCTCAGTCTGACCATTTTGTTTGACCACCACAAACAGATTGCGGGTAATTGGATATTTTCCTGACTGGAAAGCCTCAATGTTCAATTTGTTTCGTTTACCAGGACATTCGGACGGGAGGACAGATGGTTCTTGGTATGGAGCAATATATTGCCCTTGCGTCCGCCCCAACGGCAAGGCTTTGATTGAGCATTGAGGAATCACCTCTGGGGCAGAAGCGTAGTAGATACTACCAGGACTACCAGCCAATTTTTGCAAGGCTTGGGTGGTTGTGGAGATAAATTCCACATTGGAACTGAAAGGTTGACCACCCAAGATATCTTGGACAAAAAGCTCCACCGTACCGCCATCAGCAATGCGGCGGGAATAGGGCTTAATCGGAATATTGGGGCCGCCCACCTGGCTCCAATTATTGATTTTGCCTGTGTAAATTGACTTTAACTGGTCTACCGTTAGTCCTTGGATGTTAAGGTTAGGGTTAACTGCGACTGCTAAACCATCAATTGCCACAGGAATTTGTTTTAAAGTGAACCCACGCTGCTGGGCACGGCTTAATTCCTGATCTATAACTGGTCGGGAGGACTGGGCAAAGGTTAGTTGACCGTCTATCAGAGATTGAATGCCAGTACCAGAACCAGGAGATGCATTACTGGGTTCTACATAGCGCAGCCGTAGCTCTGGCCGCGCGGCTTGAATTGCTGAATCAACTACCAATCGAATCGGTGCCCAAGATGTACTGCCTCCGTAATTGAATAATCCTGTAGGAACATCCTGTACTGAAGTGAAAGTATTGCCACTGGGCTGTTCTGATGGAGCTTGGGGCGTTTTGGTGTTACCAGAATTAATTGTATTTAGGTTAACACCAGACTTTTTAGTAAACCACCAAAAACCGCCAGCTATTAGCCCGACCGTGATTAGGATGGATAATACAAGAATAGTTGTTTCATTTTTTTGGGACATAGTATAATTACCCGCGCGTCCATTTCAATATAAGTGCTTGACTTGATAGGTGCTTGCTACTTGAGATTGTATTTGGAGGACGGGTGTTTTATTCAAAATGCTGACAAATCCTCACTTCTGACTACAATAGATGCCAAGGTATAATAAATTTTCCCTGGATTATTCGTCTCTTTTCTCAAGGCTTGAGTGTTGGTGAGGATTAAGTTGTTAGTTGATACTAAGAATTTTCCCCATAAAGCTCAATTTCTCATTTTGAGCCGACATTCCGCACTTCAAGATGTAATACATCGATATTCAAGAATATTTCCTA
>JAHCSU010000373.1 GCA_023522315.1 Nostoc sp. CCCryo 231-06 | reverse complement strand
GTACTTCTTGCTCCATTGAAATTCCCTTCTGTTCTGCAAGCCGTTTGATGCGCTCGACTAATTCATCTGGCACATTGCGAATTGTAAGTGTTGCCATTTTCCTTCTTCGCCTCGAAAGACTGGAAAGAGCAAGGACGACCCTGATGGTGATTGATACAATGGTGTTTGCCTACGCCCTGTTGCACGTAGAGGGTAAGTATGAGCAGGCAATTACAGCAATAGAAACAGCAGAACAAATTATTGTGCCAGATTCGTTATTTGCTGAATTAGGCAATGTAGTTTGGCAATGGATTCAGTTTCGGCAACTGCCGCTTGAGACTGGGCTAGAAGTGCTAGAAGATGCCGAGGTGTTGGTAGATAAGATTATCCCTAGCGCTTATATTCGGGAGGTTGCTTTAGAGTTAGCAGTTAAGGCAAGTCATCCGTTTTATGATGCGCTGTTTATCGCAGCCGCAATTAGGGAGCAGGTTCAAGTTATAACGTTTGACCGTAAACTGGCAGAGAAGTTTCCCGATCAAGTGCTGCTTCTGGAATAATAGAGCATATTCTACTTAGGCAGACAATCCCGCCTGCCGCGCATTAGAAGTCTGGCTACGCGAGAAGTCTTGC
>JAHCSU010000372.1 GCA_023522315.1 Nostoc sp. CCCryo 231-06 | reverse complement strand
GCATCTTCAAATATCTTCAGCGCCTTGTTGTAGTAATCAACAGCCACATCAAACTGCCGTTGCTCTTCGGCTACCATGCCCAATTGGTGATATTCACTAGCAGCACTGTACAAATCCCCAGCATCTTCAAATATCTTCAGCGCCTTGTTGTGGTAATCAACAGCCACATCAAACTGCCGTTCCTCTTGGGCTACTATGCCCAGGTGGTGATAGTCACTAGCAGCACTGTACAAATCCCCGGCATCTTCAAATATCTTCAGCGCCTTGTTGTAGTAATCAACAGCCACATCAAACTGCCGTTGCTCTTCGGCTACCCTGCCCAGTTGGTGATAAGCAACAGCAATTTTGTCATTAACTGAAAAGTCATTTATAGCTATCAATTCATCTAAAATTTCTTGATAAACTTTTCTCGCTTCTCCCAAACTAGCACTTTGCAGTGCTTCGTTAGCTTCATTAACCCGCAGATACATCCAAAAATCTAAAGCATCCTTACCCTTTGCTTTTGCATCTGCCAAGTGAATGCCAATTTGGTTGAGCGCCCGTTGTCGCAGAGACTTAAATTCAGGTTTGCGCCCTAAACGCTCATACACTTCTCCCAAGGCTTGCAGAATCGATTGTGCATAAGCCCATTCCTGTTGTTGTTCGGCAAGGCGCAAGTTTTGCAACAGATTTGGTTCTTCGACTCGCAGCACAAAAGTTGCCAGTTCTGCGTTGCTGATGAGTTCTCTATGGTATTTATCCGCCAAATAAGCGTAGAAAATCAGCAACTTTTTTTCGAGTTCGTTAATCACCTCCTGCGAACTAATGGTGTTTAACTGCTGCCGCAAATACCAAGGTAATGCTGGGTGAATTTTGTAGATAGTCTCATAACCCAAATATTCCAAAACACCTGCGGCGGCGGCTTCATTGAGAATTCTCATCCA
>JAHCSU010000371.1 GCA_023522315.1 Nostoc sp. CCCryo 231-06 | reverse complement strand
AATTACGATTTATCGCGTCTTCAAAAATTACGATTTATCGCGTCTTCAAAAATTACGATTTATCGCGTCTTCAAAAATTATAAAAAAAAGAGCAGTTGTATTACACAACTGCTCTAAAAAATACTTAGATAGATATTTTCTACCTATCCACAGAACCCATAATTACGTCAACACTGCCGAGAATCACCACAATATCTGCAACCTTCATGCCGCGCAGTAAATGTGGGACAATCTGGAGGTTATTGAAATCTGCGGCGCGAATCTTCCACCGTAAAGGGAAGACGTTATCATCGCCAACCAAATAAATTCCCAATTCACCTTTGCCACTTTCTACACGAGAGTAGATTTCACCTTTGGGAATCTTGAAAGTAGGAGAAACTTTTTTACCGATGAATTGGTAATCAAATGCGTCCCACTCGGATTTTTTACCTGCGGCTAAACGCTTGGCTTCCAGATTTTCGTAAGGGCCGCCAGGAAGTCCTTTAAGTGCTTGGCGAAGAATCTTCACCGATTCGCGCATTTCCCGCATCCGCACTACGTAACGGGCAAAGCAATCACCGGCGGTTTCCCACTGCACATCCCAGTCGAAATCGTCGTAACATTCGTAATGGTCAACTTTCCGCAAATCCCATTGCACGCCAGATGCGCGTAACATTGGGCCAGAAAGTCCCCAGTTAATTGCTTCTTCACGGGTGATAGTCCCAATACCCTCAACACGTCGCCGGAAGATGGGGTTATCGGTTACTAAGCGTTCATACTCATCAACTTTGGGTATTAAGTAGTCGCAGAATTCCATACACTTATCTACCCAACCATAGGGCAAATCGGCTGCTACCCCACCAACCCGGAAGTAGTTGTGATTCACCATCCGATAGCCTGTGGCGGCTTCCCACAAATCATAAATCATCTCCCGTTCCCGGAACTGGTAGAAGAAGGGAGTTTGTGCGCCTACGTCAGCGAGGAAGGGGCCAAACCATAGCAAGTGGTTAGCGATGCGGTTCAACTCCAACATAATGACGCGGATGTAGCTAGCGCGTTTGGGAACAGCGACACCTGCAAGTTTTTCTGGGGCGTTAACAGTGACGGCTTCGTTGAACATTCCCGCAGCGTAGTCCCAGCGACTGACGTAGGGAACGTACATTACATTAGTGCGGTTCTCGGCAATTTTTTCCATTCCCCGGTGCAAATAGCCGATGACCGGTTCACAGTCAACGACATCCTCGCCATCCAGAGTCATGATTAGCCGCAGAACCCCGTGCATTGAGGGGTGGTGTGGCCCCATGTTTAGCACCATTGGTTCAGTGCGGGTTTCTAGTCTGGTCATAGATTTCGTGTTCTCCGTTCGTGAAAATTTTGAATTGAACCGCCTAGATGCCAACCACAGCCGATTTATCTAGTCTGCCAAAATGAGGTTTGTAGGGGCAATCTATATAATTTTGACTCTACAGGGTTATGTTTGGAGAGAGGATAGCAGCGAAGGTGTTGTAATTGATGTTTCATTTCGTTGCACCTCTTCAATTATTATAGGGAAGCTTGATATGTAAGGGATTGAGGCACAGGTTTTTTTCATGTAATCTCTTTTTGCATTTAAAATCCTGATGTTGGTAAAGGGGATTGGGGATTGAGAGCTAAACAGGACTTAAATCGAACCACAGAGGACGCAGAGAAGCCAGTGCGTTGGGCGGGTTCCCCGACTTGAAGCAACTGGCGCGACACGGAGGAATAGGAGTTTAAGAGGTTTATAGTCTTACCAAATAGAAACAAAAATAAAATTAAAGATGAAATCAGATTCGCAAACACCGTTAGATTTAGAAGAACTGGCTTTTTCTCATATTTCCGTTTTGGGACGGGAGGTAATTGAGGGTTTGGCGGTGCGTCCAGGCGGACATTATTTAGATGTGACGGTAGGTGGTGGTGGTCACAGTCGGCTGATTTTAGAAGCTGCTAGGGATGTACAGGTAACGGCAGTTGACCAAGATGAAGATGCTTTAGCGGCGGCGAGGAAAGAATTAGCAGAGTTTGGCGTTAGCGAAGCTCCTCCGAAGGAGGCTCGCGTACAATTTATTTATAGCAATTTTGCTGACTACGAGTTTATCCCTAACACTTTCGACGGTATTTTAGCCGATTTGGGGGTAAGTTCTTACCATTTAGATCAAGCAGAAAGGGGTTTCAGCTTTCGCCAAGCTGCAAATTTGGATATGCGAATGGATCGAGGGCGATCGCTAACTGCTGCTGATGTGATTAATAATTGGGATGAATCAGAATTAGCTGATATTTTCTTTAAGTACGGTGAGGAGAGATTATCACGGCGCATTGCTCGTCGTATTGTAGAACGCCGACCGTTGCACACTACTACAGAATTGGCTGATGCGATCGCTTCTTCAGTTCCCCCAAAATACCGTTATGGGAGAATTCACCCCGCTACCCGTGTTTTTCAAGCTCTGCGAATTGTCGTCAACGATGAGTTAAAATCCCTAGAAACCTTTTTGGATAAGGCGCCAAATGCCCTTGTCCCTGGTGGCAGAATTGCGATTATCAGTTTTCACAGTTTAGAAGACCGCCCGGTGAAACATGGTTTAAGAAATTCACCTTTATTAAAGGTCTTGACAAAGAAACCAATTATTGCTACAGAAGAGGAAATTAATCAGAATCCGCGATCGCGATCGGCCAAACTGAGGATAGCTGAAAAGTTGCTGTAACTGCAATGTAGCGTTATGCTCCATCTCTTGGCTCAGAACTGCTGCGAACACGCTCAATGAACTGAGGATAATTTTCTAAATCCTGTTCTGACTGTAAGGGTGGCATTTCAATCCAATTACCTTCGAGATGCAGCTTATCCACATAAGCGTAGAAGGCTTCTTGATCTTCCCGATGAGCAAGAACGTAATCATGTAACTCTTTCTGACTCATTGCATGAAAATTAGGCTTGCTCATCCTATGTATCTCCATTTACCGTTAGGGTATATCTCTATAATATTTTCCTCACCTGCCAAGAAGAATAGATTTTTTGTCCGTTCATCCATGCGAACGATATTAATCGGCAAGTAAAGCTTAGTGAACCAGCAGCACAATATGTAGCACTGTGTTTTTTGTTCTGGTGTAGGAATGATCTGAACTCCTTAACAAAAGAAATTTTTAATAACCTGCGATCGCGATCGGCCAAACTGAGGATAGCCCAAAAGCTGTTGTAACTACAATGCAGCGTTAAACTGCTCCATCTCAACAATCTGTTAACCTAGCGTTGTTGGTGAATTAAAAAATAATAGATGGAAATTAGTAATCTGTTTACAGCAGGTGGCATAGTCATGTGGCCTCTGCTAGCGTTCTCTTTGTTAGGCGTGGCGCTGATTATCGAACGGATCATCTTTTGGGTAAGAATAAATAATCGGCAAAACAAGATAGTGCGAGAGGTGCTACAGCTTTATCGCCTTGATAATGTAGTTAGTGCTTTAGATAAATTGCAGAAAAATGCTGATTTACCCATTGCCCGAATTTTTTTAGCAGCTTTAGAATTGGAGGAGCCGACACCAGAAGAATTTCGTTTGGCATTAGAAAGTGAAGCACAAGGCGAAATCCCCTTGCTCAAGCGCTCCCAAAATATTTTTGAGACAATTATTGGTCTTGCGCCCCTGTTGGGACTTCTCGGCACTGTTTTAGGATTAATTAACTCTTTTGCCTCTTTAAATATTGGAGATGTGGGAGGTACTAAAACAACAGGTGTGACATCTGGAATTAGTGAAGCTTTAGTATCCACCGCATCAGGGTTGGTAGTAGCAATATTTACCCTATTATTTGCCAATACCTTCCGGGGACTCTACCAGCGCCAGATTGCCTGGATTCAAGAATATGGTGGACAGTTAGAATTACTCTACCGCCGTCGCTACGAAAGAGGAGATAAATCATATCTGCCGAATAGATGAAGCAAAACTGGGTAATTGTAAATTAGTAATCGGTAATTGGGATCTTTGCTCTACGATTTTCGACTCTAATACTGTTCTAAAATAACGAATAGCTTTTTTCGCTACAGTTTTTGAGGAAATATTCCATGACTATTTGGGTAAATGAGCAAATTGATCCGTCTGGGATGATTCATGCCTGTATTGCCACTTGTAATGAATCTCAAGCCAAAGATTGTCATAATTCATTTCAGAATAATTTGACCGAGACGCAAAAGGCAGCAGGTTGGGTAGCACAATTGCGGACAGTCGATTCATGGGATGAAGTGCCGGTAAATTCTTTAAAACTCAATTAATTGAGTGCTATGGAAAGTAGGCTAAGAGCTTAATTTTTTCCAAGCAGACAAGATTACCTTTGTCTTTTTTGCTCACCTTTGGGCGAAACTTCGATGTGCTTTGCTTCACCAGATGCTTGTTTAATCCAGCTTTGCTGACAGTTAGACAATTTTGGTTTTGACTGCAAATCGTCTGAGATCGAGGTCATTTTTTAGGATTTTGATCGAACAGATTTCAGGAGCGTAGCACTTCGACAAAGCTCAGTGACCACCGTAGGCATTGCTTGTCTACCACACGCTGCACCTATGCCAATACCTACAGCGATCGCAGCAAATCCCATGAGAACAGGTTAATAAAGGATAAAATTCGGATTAAAATTATCAAATTATTAGCAACTGCTTCCAAAAAAAGTAACATATTGTAGAAAAATGATGATTTTTATTAACTTTTAAGAGGTATCATCTATACCGGAGATTAAATTAAAAAACTTGCCAAAACCGAATCAATTTAGTGAACTATCCCAAGGTTTACACTTCGGAGCAAGCCTGTCCCATTAATTTAGTTGGTGAAACGGGACAAGCGGTTCAAATTTCAATTCATCCTCCCAGTCAATATATCTGTGCCAACTGCGAACGGATATTACCAGATTGGAAACGGCAGCCATTTTTAAGAGTAGTGATTGTCTTACAGCAATCGCGTTATCAATTAGTCGAAAAGACAACAGAAGTAGAGTCAGAGAAAGAACGCTTACGAGAAAAGTTTATGCGCTTCGGCTGCGATTTTGCATTTAATCTGCGCGATCGCGGCTATTTAACAGACCTAATCGACCCTCGTACAGGCTATCCTTTACTATCTCATCCTGGAGCAATTCCTCACGATGACACAGCAGTTGTCAAGGCTTTGCTCAACTATCCAGTGATTAAAAATAAATGCCGTGTGCTAGTGCATCCCGATTGGGGTGCAGCAGTTTATCCTAGCATCTTGATATCAGAAGCTCCCCCAGTTGTGATCGAATGGGTTACAAAAGGCGTAGCAGCTATGCATGGGTGGAAAGAAATTGATCATTAATTGGGCTTTTTGAATACTAAATCGGATTACTTTTTATCTACAGGAATTACCAGAAATATGCCCTCAACTATTTTTCGGTCGCCGGAGTTCCTTGGAATTAATCGGGCCGAGAATTTGGTTAAGGCTACGCAACTGTTCAGCTGTACCCATACCGATTAGCCGATCGCCTGGCATTAAAATCGTATCGCCAGTGGGGCCACCGATTAAAGTCCCATCAACGCGGCGAATTGCCAGAACTAATGCCCCAGATTGCGATCGCAATCTCGCTTTTTGCAAACTCTGACCCACGAAGGGACAAAAAGCCGGGTCGAGTAAAAATTCTTCCATATACAACTGACGGTCTGCACCTGTTAAAATTCCGTCTACAAAGTCCAATACTTGGGGTCTGAGTGCCGCAGCAGCCATGCGCTTCCCACCAGTAATATAGGGGGATATCACTTCATCTGCACCACCACGTCGTAACTTCTGCAAAGCCTCTTCTGTACTTGCCCGTGCAATCACCCGAATTCCCGAATTCAGTGTTTTTGCTGATAAAACAATATATAAATTTTCGGCATCTGAAGGAAGGGCTGCAACGATACACATCGCCCGTTCAATGCCGACTTTCAGGAGTGTGTCATCTAGGGTAGCGTCACCTTGATATGCTGTGTAACCTTCAGCCTGCGCCCTTTGTATAGATTCCATCTCCGAATCAATCACTACAAAAGGTACGTCTTCTGCCCGAAATTCTTTAGCAATTTGACGACCAGTCCGGCTAAATCCACAAATAATGTAGTGTTCTGTTAGGGATTCCATTAACCGCCTCTGTTGCTGTAGCCGAATTCCTTCTTGAAAGTAGCCTTGAATAATCGCTTCTGTAAATCTGTTGACAATGTAACCGATATTCATTACACCCAACAAAATCAGGGCAATGGTAAACAATCGTCCTCGGCTACCCA
>JAHCSU010000370.1 GCA_023522315.1 Nostoc sp. CCCryo 231-06 | reverse complement strand
TGTCGCGGTAAAATGACAAAGCGGTTTCGTAGCGTTGTAATGCTTCATCACTGCGTTTGAGGAACTGCAAAACATCGCCGATAGCTCTTAATGTATTTGCTTCCCCTTGCCTGTCGCCTATTTCCTGGTAAATTAAGAGTGCCTGTTGATAACAATCCTGAGCTAGTTTGACCTCATCTTGAAGTTCAAAATAGAGATTTCCTAACTTTTCCAAGCTACTAGCTAAATCAGCCTTTAACCCCAACTTTGTTTGCAAGGCGATTGCCTTTTCGTATGCCTTAATTGCCAATTGGCGTTCTTGCTGACTGTGATAGCGCTGTTGATAAGCTTCTGCCAAACTCTCATAGAGGGTTGCGAGTAATGGTGCTTCTTTCACTTGGGCTTCAATTTGCTCAATGAGTCGTAAAATTTCTTCTAGAGGTAAACCGCCTGGTTCCTCTACTACCGTCCTTGATATATGTCGTGAAACATTCGCGCTGGCTAATTCTAGAGGCACAGACTCGCGTTTAAACCAAAACACCCCACCCCGCCAGCTCCAAAAATCCGGCGCTTTTTCCACCAAGCGAACCAATATTGGTTCAGTTAACCACAACACAATGGGAAAGCAAAATTGTCGCAGTGCTTCTCTTGTCCATTGTAAGTAGCCAAAAAACCTGTCTTCCTCTGATTTGGGCGCGTCTAGCTTTACCGACAGCAACTCATCTATACCTAATACTGTAATTACCGCAGGTTTACCCTGTTGTAAATCTGGCTCTGCCTCTATTAACTGCGCCACCGCATAGCGTAAACTGGGGTCTTGATTGCGTACCCGTATCCGATAGATAAGAAAATCCTGCTGTCTGAGTTCAGTTTCGTATTGCTGAATGAATTTTTCACGTAAATTTCGGTCATCGCAAACCGCAATTAGCAAGTTAAGAATACCCTGGCTGGCTTCTAGGGCTACGATTAATTTTTGATAATTCCGTTGATTTTCTGCTTTTGTCTCATCTAGTGACATCTGACATCATTTAATTAACTGCTTGCGCTTAAGTATCTCCACCACAATGGGATGCACGTCATACCACAAATCATCATTCTCATACTCCAGCACGTATAATCCATGCAGCAGCGAGAGAAAATCCTCACTTTTGGCATCTTTGGGTGTGAGATTTTCGTATGTCGTTACTAATATGTTAATCAAATTCTCACCAAAAGGACGGGCAAATTCATTCCGCAAATCTTTGATTGCTAATTGCAGAACTTCTTGATTAATTTTGATATCCGAGCGTTCTGGTTCAGAACGAATCAACAACAAACACTGAGAGCAACATTCTCTAGCTATTCGCACCAACTCTCGCACTACACCGCCACTAGTGAGGACTATTTGCCTTGCGGTTTCCGGTTCAATTAATTCTTCGGGAACGCGCCTTTTAAGAATTTGCAGAAACAACTTAATCAGTTGTTCCTTGGGTACTCCGTCGGGTTTGCGGCTGTCTCCTGGATTGAAGAACTTACAGACAGCCATCAACTGAATCCGAGATACAACAGATTGAAGAATGGGGAGTAATTCACTATTGCGAATTGCCGAAATAGGAATTGTATAGATAATCTGAAACTTAGGTAGAAATAAAGAATTAATATTGTATTTGTAAATATCTTCAACCAAACTCAAATCAAGCTTGTCTAAGTCATCAATTACTACTAAAACTTGCTTCCCAGTGGCAGCTTGAATGATAGAGGCAATTTCATCAGCTTTGCGGGCGAGTTCCGAAACCTTGCGTTCGTAAGTCTTTTTAATCTCTTCCCGAAACGTCGCTTCATTTTTGAGCTTGGCAGTAATAATTTTAAGGAAATCACCGCCCACTCCTATTTCAGATTTTAAATCTTTGGTAACTGTCTCCGTCTGAGTAGTAGTGAACCATTCCAAAAGAGATTTTTCAATATCTTTAGAAATTTCTATTTGAGCTTGAGTAGCTTGACTCAATAGAGTCAGAGTAATAGCATATAAAATATTGACATGGTTAACATCTGACATTTCAATCAAGTCAGAAACAGAAAAGAAAGTAACAAAATATCCCTGCTGCTTCATTTTTTTAGAAAATTTCGCCAGCAGACTAGACTTCCCACAACCGCGATGTCCTGCAAACATGATTTTGCCATTAGGCGGTGCATCTTCAACAGCTTGCTCTAAGCGAGCAATTGTATCATTAGCAAAATCAACCCGAAACGCTTCAACCTGTCTGGCTGTGATGAGTGGGAATAATTCCAGATCCTGATATGCTTTGCGAAAGTTTTCCAGCAGAGATTTGTTCATGTTAATTCCAGCCATGCTGGGATTATCATAACCAATTCTGACATTACTGCTGACACCATAATGCCGTAAGGCAGATACGTGGTAGGGGCAATACCCTGCGGG
>JAHCSU010000369.1 GCA_023522315.1 Nostoc sp. CCCryo 231-06 | reverse complement strand
CACCTGCGATGTTGCCTAAAGATGCCAAAGATTTAGCGATCGACCGCATGGTACAGCTGGTGAAGGTGGCGATCGCACCACCAAAAGACCTCAGCCAGCAAGAGCGGGAATATTATGAAAAAATCCGAGCTATCCGTACTTATAATCCCCGCAGTCATTTGCAGCAAGTCAAGTTGTGAAAATTTCGGATTGTAGAGACGGTAAATTTACCGTCTCTACCTATATTTAAGTATGAATTTACTGCGCTATTCTCGCCAGCAAGATGGACTTCAACGCTTCCATTGCTTCTGGTGTAGCCTCGGTAGCTTGCCACGTTGAACCTTCTACTAAGCGATCGTGCCAAGCATTCAGCTTTGGATAATTAATTAAGGAAATGCCTACTTCTGGCAGCCATATTACTACAGTTCCAGCTACAACCTCAGCTAGAGTTAGGTTTTCACTACCAAAGTAAGGGCGATCGTCTAATAAATTTTCCAAAAATTTCAGCACTGTTGAAATTTTCTGCTTTGCCTGCTCGATTTTTTCTGGTTCTTCCCCAGGTAAGCCCAATACCTGAGGTAAAAAGGTGGTGGTTGCTGGCAAAAGCTCATTTACAGTTACCAGTTGTACCATGCGGTCGATCGCTAAATCTTTGGCATCTTTAGGCAACATCGCAGGTG
>JAHCSU010000037.1 GCA_023522315.1 Nostoc sp. CCCryo 231-06 | reverse complement strand
CATCGGGTTCGGTTGCACCGTAGACTATCAATTCAGCATCGGCAATTAACCAGAACTGGCGCGGACGCACTGGTACGGCGGAAGCTGAGAAGCCAACACCTGACATTCCCGCACCGGAAGCAGTTAAGCCTGACACGGTGGGAACTGCCCACATACCTACACCAGACGGGAAAACGTAGGAGCTAATAGCTTGTTCAGGACGCGCCAAAGCTGGTACTTGGTGCTGGGAGCCGAAGATAGAACCAGCAACCCGTAGCGATTCGGCAGATTCGGCTAAACCAAAGATTTGGTCGTAGATGGGGTTGCCGTTGGCATTCACAGCATTACCAACAGCATTACCATTGGCGGTAGCTGCAACCTTCTTGGCAGGTGGAACTAGTTCGTATTGAGTCTTACCACGCAAATCTTCTTCAAAGTTGACAGTGATGAAGACATCTTCTATCCAGTCAGAAGGATAAACGGGAGGAATGTGTACTCTAGCAGAACGAGCAAGTACCAACCAGCGTCCATCAGCAGCACGATAGCCGATATCTATCACATAATCGCGATCGCTAACTGGAACTGGTAGATACCATTCTCTAGCTAGTTCATCAGCAGGATATTCTTGAATGCTGTGGGGGCTTTGGAATTCAATATTGATGTCGGTGACATCATAAATCCGTAGTGCAAGTTGTTGTCCTCCTTGCCTACGCAACTCCTGTTTATGTTCATTGGGAATATCCCAGTAAGTGTAAGCCCACTGAGGATCGCGTGGTAAGAGGACAATCCGGCTGTCACCATAGCCAGAGGGCAAATCTGCGAGTCCTTCATCAACATCAGCCAAAGATCCACCAGTGCGATCTTCCTGACCTAATTCAAACTTTGCAGCTTCCACGGTTTCCTGTGCCTCCAATGAACGAGATGGACTAAGTAAATTTTTACTACGCTGGACTTCTTGAATTGATGCCAGTAATTGCGATTTACGCATTCGGCTATAGCGGGAGATGCTATATTCGCTAGCAACTTTGCGTAGTTGGCGTAAGGTCATCTCCTCTAGTGGCGGGCGTTCTTTTGCCATTAATTTGGCCTCCAGTAGTTTAAGCGGTAAATGATTTCCCCTGGTTAAAGAATGCTATATAAAATTTCATCCACTCCAGATGAATTTCTTATCCTGACTCCTGGTTTTGCCCAGTTTTTAAGTTTTTTAGTCTGCTTTTAAAT
Organism: Nostoc sp. CCCryo 231-06; assembly: GCA_023522315.1. Lineage (GTDB taxonomy): Bacteria > Cyanobacteriota > Cyanobacteriia > Cyanobacteriales > Nostocaceae > Nostoc. Next base: position 1,162 of record JAHCSU010000037.1, on the reverse strand, counting down.
TGGGGTCACTTCCAATCAATTCCTTAGTTATGCCAAAATTAGCATTTCTTTGGGATCGGAGGAGTTCTATTTGTTAAGTCAATATTAACCACTAAGCATATCTAGGGATCAAGGGGTAACAACTAGGTTTTTTGCCTGTTTCACGAATTTACAAGCCCTTCTGGGATCGTATTGTCATGGTTTCATAACATTTTTGGCTAGCTTGATGTTGAGCGATGGCGGTCATGTCAATTTTTCATGACATTTGGTTGTGGGTTAGTCAAAAACTCGAATCTACAAAGAAATGAGCAGGATTTAAAGGGGTTGGGTGTAGGGAATTGAACCCACCAATATAGGGCTTCTAGTCCAATTAGAGACGTAACAAGAACATGACTTTTTCCTTTTCCGTTAAGTCTCAAAAAGCTTACTTACTCACAAAGGATTTAGGGCAAAGTAGAGTATTTACAATCAATCATGCGTTGCATTAGAGGCAACAAGTCATGTTGGACTGGTCGGAGAAAATTTTTGCGGTTTATGATTTAGGCGATCGTAGGTTAAGTGAGCGTGCGATGTCCATTAGCAAGGCACTGTCAGAAATCTTCAGTACCATTAGCAAGGCACTGTCAGAAATCTTCAGTAGAGAAACAGTACTTAAAAGGGGTTCAGCCACGTATCCGGCTAAACCCCTACCAATCACTAAATCAGACAACCAGCCCAAGAAATTCATCCTTGGATGGGGGATGGGAATTTTTTGATAGCATTTCTTTGGCAATGTCAAATTGAATCAGCGATGTCTACAACGGTCTAAGCCTACACGTTATTTGTCGATTTGAAGAAAAAGCCTACCCAAAGTCTTGTCTAAGAGGATGTTTGAAAAGTTGCAAAGTATACTATAAACCTCTCTCCAAGCCGCTTACCCACAGGGAGAGTAGCTTTGATGTTACGAAAAATACTTTTCAAACATCCTCTAATGTCCATTAGACAAAATTTTGACAAATTTAAGGATTTCTAAACCAGACATAAACATGATCGTTAGAACCTGCTATATCAATACCCACGATGTCATTGGCTATTGTTCCAATAGGAAGGGAGTAGATATACAGCTTTCTGTACTTATCGAGAATGTCACTAGTTCCCGAACTCACTGTTCTATTTTTGAACCAGACATAAACATGATCGTTAG
>JAHCSU010000368.1 GCA_023522315.1 Nostoc sp. CCCryo 231-06 | reverse complement strand
TTTTAAATGAGAAAAATTGTTCTGTTCCAAGTAGCATCCTAAGTTTTCTAAAATTATTAACCGCTGTTGCATAGCATTTGACATTTCACCTGCCCATCCTCTAAGGCGTAAAATTTGACTAGCCACAAAATCAATTAGTGATTTTTCTGAATTAGAACTAGCATTTAATAAATCAATAATTAAGGAATTCCAATTGTAGTTGTTGTTTTCAGATGTATAAAGTTTTGAGTTACTTAACCAAAAATCTATCTTGTTTTGGTCAGTGCCAACCCATTCTAAAACTGAATTGTTATCAACCTTACTAAAAGCATGACGAAAATCGCCATTAATCAGTATATGGCTAAACTTTTCGTTTTCATAGATTAAATCTATAACGTTTAATGGGCTAACTTTAAGCATATGTTCTAATATATGACCAAGAGCGGTATTGCTTAGAGAATAAACATATTCTAGGCTATTAATAGCCTCAGTTACTATTTTGAAAACTATAATACTCCCAGAAAACTAGACCAAAAAAATCGTAGTAAATAAGATAGAATAACCTTTAGAAAAAGAGGTCTATCTAATGACAAAAGTTCGTAA
>JAHCSU010000367.1 GCA_023522315.1 Nostoc sp. CCCryo 231-06 | reverse complement strand
TGGTTTTAATTTCTTTCGACTCAAGATAGTAAAGTACTGTATCCTCATCAAAAGCAATTTCAAAGCTTAATACTTTTTCCGTTTCGCCCCGACACAACGCCAGCATATTGTGGGGTGCAATATTTTTTACCCTAATTTGATAGTTACGGTACATCTCAAATTTGGTTGTACCTTCGGGATAATCATCTTTGATGCGGGAGTTGAATACTCCTTCTTCTAGAAGATAATCGCGGATATATGCGCGTAATTCAGCTTTTTCAGCTACTTCTTCCGCTAAAATATCAGCAGCACCTTTGAGCGCTTCTTCTGCTGTTTTTACTCCCTTGGTTTCAGAAATATACTTAGCCGCTTCTTCTTCTAGTGAAGCCGTTGCAGCATTTTTTACATTTAATGACTTGATGAATTCCGCCAGTGGTTCGAGTCCTTTTTCTCTGGCGATAGTGGCGCGGGTGCGTCGTTTTGGACGATAAGGTAGATATAAATCCTCAAGTTCGGTTTTTTGTAAGCAGGATGAGATTTTGGCTTTGAGTTCATCTGTGAGTTTACCTTGTTGGGCGATCGCACTTAAAATCACAGATTTTCGTTCTTCCAGTTCTGTTAAATAAGTATATCGATCAGCCAGTTCACGTAGTTGCACTTCATTCATCTCATCGGTGCGCTCTTTACGATAACGTGCAATAAAGGGAATCGTTGCACCCTCCGCCAAAAGTTCTAGCGCGTTTTGCACCTGATGGGGTTTGAGATTTATTTCTGTTGCCAGTAATTGAGGAATGTTCAGCATTGAGTGTCTAAAAGGAAAAAATGAAAATGCTACTTCTAAAGGTAATATGCTAGTATCGCAAGGCGGAAGTCAAAAGTCACGCATTCAAAAGTTTTGTATATCAAGGCTTTTGCTTGTTTAAAATGGTAGCTTGATTTACGCCGCGCTATACTAAATCCTGATCCTGGCGCAAGGTCAAAGTTTTAAGCTAATTTACCAGAGTTATTCGTCAAGCTTTTGAGGGCTTCTTCTATCGCAAGAATTATTCCAATTGGTGTAAAATATGACGTTGCGTAACCTTGATTTTCTATAATATTTATTTCAATGGGCTGTTGTGGCTAAAACCTTATAGGATGTAAAATTAACCACAATTCCAAAAAAAAAGTTCAATTTGTTTTATAAGCACAACAACTTATAGTTCAGAAGTTAGTAAAATGGCTTTGTTTTTCTTGCTCCCACTGTGTACTGCTTTAGCCACTGGCTACTTATTTAAGAAGAGTAGCGATGAAATTGCATATATTGCAGGTGTATTTGCAGCTATTAGCTTTATTTTCAGTTTAGTATTAGCACCCTGGCAGATTCAGCTTGGATTGTTACTCCTTGTCTTTATTATTACCAACAGACTTTTGCAGGAAAATGAGTCAAAACTAACTCAAACCAAAGGAAAACAATTTAGAGAAACTAAATAAGACCAATTACCACGAACTAATTGTTTCTCAACTTTAAACTTCTGAAAATTCTCAGCCAGCTAACCCAGCAATATCCTTAAAAACGGAACTTGGTAATTTTTTATGGGTATTATGGGTAATTATTCCATGTGAGTATAGTCTTAACTACTTTATGCTCGCTTTTTAAAGGAAATTTTTCCTAATAATCCCAAGCTTTAGTTTTACTTTAGCCCATGAATGCTATGGTTAGGTTAAGTATTGTTGAGTTTTTATATCTGTAAGGCAATACCAAATTTTAAAAGGATACTTACAATTAATAGTACTATACGACTAATATTTGATTTCTGAAAAAGCTCGGTACAGCTCGAAAAGCCTAATTCCTTACTCCCTACTCCCTACTCCCTACTCCCTGCCCACGTAGATAATTTCAAAAATCAAATACGATTCCTATATCAAGTATAAAGTTTGACAAGAGAATTCACAAATAGGTCTTTACAGATTACTTAGTTTGTAACTTAACCTCCAACTAAGGTTTGTCTGAGATATCTGAATTTGAAGATTTTCGTGGATACATAAAAAACTATTCAGACTATCGTTTACCATCTATGACTGCTGTTTCTAGTGTAATTTTATACTAAAAATATAATTACTTGCACTGTTGTTCAAGTTTAAATTCTGCTTTATCAAACTCTTAACTTTGCACTTTTAGAGTTTGATAGTAAATCGCTACTTCTGCAAGTTTATCAGCCAGAAAGGGTAGATAAATTTACAAATTCTTAAAAATAAAGATTCATCGAGAGGAAAGTGTAGATTTTATAAAGTTTTTGTTTAAGTATATTTTCCTAAAATGAATTTTTGATGAAGTGTGGCGATAAATTTGCAACACTGTATTCTCGTGGTATTCTAGTAACTGATTATATGTAAAAATAAATTTTGAGATAAAGCTCTAGTTAAAATTACATATAGTTAAAAACAATTAAACAACACTAATACTAAGATAATGTAAAAACATCTCAAATCCGGTTAACTCAACGTAAGCTGCGAATTGATCGCCAAACGCTAGTTTACATTAGCCCTTAGTCTCGTCAAAAACTCCATTTTGACATTCAGTAAAATTGCCTGTAAAGCGCATTACTATAGAGTTATCTATCGATGGTTTTCGCTCTCAGGCAGACTTTTGTTAGCCGTTGTTTTCCGATGTGCAAAAAGAGTACGTATACACGCTCAATTTGAGTAAAAATTTTTATGAATCGGCTTAGTTTCCAGCCCAGCTTGCAGATATGTCTGTGAGCCTGGATAAATTCTATGGCATGTCAGTAAACTAATAAACCTTTCCTGGAGAAAATTAAGGACATTTATCAATCCAGCTTAGTTTTGATGTGTAACTTAATGGCTTGAGAAGTTGAGTAGTGTCTTCAACAATATTTTTACAGCAGGATACAACTGATGAAAGTTAATGAATGGATTAATCAAAAATTCTGGAAATCCATTTTTATTCGCTTAACTCCATCTGTTGAACATAGCGGTCGAATCCGAGTTCAGCAAAAGCGATGTGTCACTGCTAAACTTTGTCCACAAATTTGTGGCAGAATACTCAAACTGCCTGATATCTGTATCCACTATGACATAGATATTGCGATCGCCACCGGAAAGGGCGGGTACGCCATCGCACTAAAACTTGTCTGGAAACATAACTGGCTGATATGGAAGACATCTGCAATTCACAATTGGGCAAAGCCTAAATTGATTGTGCCAATTGTCAAGCAAGTAACGTGTTATGCTTACAAGTGGAACCCAGCAAGTAAGTTTAGCATACTCTACTCCGATAATATCAGGTCTTGCCATAATACAGCAACCGTCCTACAAGCTGCATAGTATCTAGTTGCTAACTCTTGGACATGAGCTTCGATGATAATTTTGATATCAGTCCCTTCAACATAATCTTGCTAATTTTGTTTTCTATTTACTGAAGTGCAAATTTAATTGCACATAAGGTATGACCGAAATCTGAAACGTTTAAAACGATAGATTCTTTACTGTCCAGTTTATACATAATATCTCGATTGAGGCAAATGTACTATGAAATCTATCTCGCAAACTTCAAACGTTAAAATAATTCCTTATATTATATTGTTTGTCAGTATTTTATTTAGTATTTCTGGTCAATTGCTGATGAAGTATACCATGAGCCATACAAATGAGGGACTATTTAATTGGGTATTTATTCAAAAATTAGTATTAGCTATTAGTGTTTATTGCTTAGGAGTAGTAAATTGGATATTAGCTCTGCGTTCTGTAAAACTGAGTATTGCTTATCCACTGACTAGTTTAAATTATGTCGGTATATTTTTCGGATCATACTACTTTTTTAATGAAGAGATTACGCTAACTAGAATAGCAGGAGTAATCACAATTTTTTTGGGTGTTCTTTTAGTAGTTATTCCCCTGAAAAAATCTACATCGTATAGCAAATCTCATCAAAAAGATTGAAAAATGAACATCATTACTTGGCTAGTTTTAATGCTTGTGGTTTTATTCGGAACAACAGCTAACCTTTCACTAAAGTATGGACTTTACATTTCTAGCCATACTAAGGGAGCAAGCGCATCTATCCAAAATCTGCTATTGTCTCGTTATTTTTGGATTTGGTTTGTTTGCTATACATTTATGACTATATTGTGGCTTTATGTATTGCAGACAATTCCTCTAAGCCAAGCATTTCCAGTTCTAGGATTAATGTATGCACTTATACCAATTGCTTCTCACTATCTTCTAAAAGAGCAGGTTATATTTAGCCAGTGGGTAGGAATTTCCATTATCATAACTGGTGTGGTTCTTGTTGTAAATTAATAGCCAAAGGGGTAGATATCAAGGCTATTAATATTACAATTTCCTGAAGATAAATCTCAAAAATATCCTTACAGAAATCTCAATTAAATTTATGAATATAGGCATCATTGGCGGGGGTATAACTGGGCTAGTATTAGCCCAACGTCTTTCAAATCAAGGACATAAAGTAACTGTATTCGACAGCAATAAGCAGCTTGGTGGACTTACCACTTATCATGATTATGGGTTGTTTACGTGGGATCGGTTTTATCACGTTATCCTCCCTTCTGATACTTATTTAATAAATTTTCTTAGAGATATTGGTCTTGGAGATAAACTGCGTTGGCATCGAAGTTTAACAGGCTTTTACGACAATCAAAAATTTTATTCTATCAGTAACTCTATAGAATTTCTCCGCTTTCCTCTATTTGGACTTATAGGTAAAATCAGGTTAGCTTTCACTCTACTGTATGGTTCACGGCTTAATAACTGGCGGCGCTTAGAGAAGATATTAGTTGAAGATTGGCTATTGAAACTTGGTGGCAAAAGTACATACGAAAAGCTCTGGAAACCCTTGCTTCTATCCAAATTAGGAGAGAACTATAAGCGAATATCAGCAGTTTTTATCTGGGCTTATATCAAACGATTATTTTCAGCGCGGGATTCTTCATTAAATAAAGAACAACTTGGTTATGTCTCAGGGGGTTACAAAACCGTTTTTGACCATATAGAAAAATTAGTTTACGCGGCTGGGGGTAATATCCACACAGGTGTTGCGGTGGAATATATCGCACCTCATCCAGAGGGTGGAATGTGGGTAGAATATCAGGGCAAAAAGAAACATTTTGATAAAGTCATCTTTACTGGGCCAGTTAATATTCTGCAACAGGTTGCTGCCAAAGAACTGGTGAAAGTTTCAGACACCGGTGAAACAGTAGAATACCTCGGCGTAATCTGTATGGTACTTATTACTCGCAAGGCTTTAGTTCCTTATTACGTAGTAAATATTGCCGATAGAAATGTTCCCTTTACTGGAGTCATCGGGATGAGTAACTTAGTTTCTTTGCAAGAGACAGCAGGATATCACATGACATTCCTACCAAAATATATACTTTCCACTGACCCATTGTTAAAACAGCCAGATGATGAATTGCGCCAAGTATTTTTCCAGGGTATACGTTTGATGTTCCCAGAACTCAAAGCAGATGATATTGTCGCAGCACACATGAATCGAGCTATTAAAGTACAGCCGCTACAAGTTTTAAATTATTCAAGCCTTGTTCCAAAAGTGAGTACTGAAAACGATGATTTTTTCGTCGTCAATACCTCACAGTTGGTCAATGATAGCGTCAACAACAACGCAGTCGTCCGACAGGTTGATGAATTTCTCAAGAAATCAACATTACTGAATTCTTGAGATTAGAGAATAATATTTTGAAAATCACACGAGGTACTTATGAGTCTTTTTGTCCTTTTACCCGCATACAATGAGCAAGAATCAATTCGCCCCTTGTTCAAAAAGTTTCAGGTATTGCAGCAAATCTCGAATATGGATATCCGGCTGATTCTTGTTGATGATGGTAGCAAGGATGCAACTGCTCAGACTGCAATAGAAGAATCTCAATCACTAGGGATATCACTGAAATTAGTCCAACATGCCAAAAATGCTGGTTTAGGTCAAGCAATTAAAACAGGTTTCACTACTTTCTTAGAAATTTCTAAAGAAGGCGATTTTTTAGCCGCGATGGATTGCGACAACACTCAACCACCAGAACTATTAATCAAGATGTATGACACCATGATAGCTGGTAGCTATGATATTGCGATCGCATCCAGATATAGAAAAGGCTCTAAAGTCATAGGCTTATCAAAATTTAGAGAGGTGATGAGCTACGGAGCTAGCTGGCTTTTTAGAATTGCAGCCCGTGTACCAGGTGTAAAAGACTACACTTGCGGTTACAGGCTGTATAACCGTACTTTCCTCAGTAAACTAGATATGTATTATGGTGAGAGTTTATTCACTGAAAGTGGATTTGCTTGCATGATAGATTTACTGCTGAAAGCCAAACCGCTCAAACCAAAAATCGTAGAAATTCCAATGGTTTTGAGATATGACGAAAAGCCGAGTGCCAGCAAAATGAAAATTATTAAAACTATTACTCGAACCCTAAAGCTATTGTTTAAGAATTTAACATCGCCAGCGCCAACTGCTGCTAATTTAGACCAGACTTTCAATCAGCAAGAAACAGCAAGAATTCCCTTGAAAATGACCAATCGTAAATAAACCTGAGAAGGAATAAGCTCTCACCAAGAATTAACTAGATGTAAAATGGTAATTTATCAACGGTATCATTCTAGGGACGAGTAAGGCAGAAATCAAAAATAAGTTTGATTAAATTGTTGCTTTTACCAATACAGCACTTTCGGCGGCTATGAGGTACATCCTCAAAGCTGAAAGCTATGATAGGAGAGGAGCTAGAGGAAAACTGTATTGCATAATAGCCGGAAGCGCTGTATATGTGGATGTTCTTTCCTAATAGTTTAAGAAATTGGAAGTCAGTCTTAGACTGTCTTCCAATTATTTATGTATGAATATTTTCACTTTCTGGTTTGCTCATTCTCTGTGAAAGTGTATTATATCTCGACTCTACATGATAGCGATCGCTATCCAAAGGGCGTTACTTACAATATTTCACTGACAAAGGGGAAAGTAAGTTTCCCAGGTGAGGAAACCCCTACTACTTAATTGCCGACTCTGGCTTTCGCTCATTTGTTAGACTGGAACACACCAGGATTTTTCAGTCAAATCTCTGAACTACGCCAGCAGACGAGGCTACCCATGCTTACAAGTACGCTACTTCTCTCGAATCAACTTCCCACCCTCCAATATTCCTCCACACCAGAGCGTTTCGATGAAACCTGGGAAGCCCCCCTGGCTACCCTCCTGGGATTAGGACGCGCCGCAGGTGCTGACTTCATCGAATTATTTTTAGAGCGTCGCAACTATATAAGTTGTCTTGCAGAAGACGACTCCATCACTAGTATTTCACCCAGTCTGTCTACAGGCGCGGGAGTCAGAGTATTTCGCGGCAAAGCTGATTGCTACGTCAGCACCAATGACCTTTCGTTTTCCGGTTTGAAAGCAGCTTTAGAAAAAGGTCTTTCTATCCTGGGATTGCAACTACCCACCCCCAAAGCTTTCATCCCAGAAATCAACCTAGAATTATTGAGAGATTACGCCACCAAAAGAGGTAAAGATGCATGGCTACCAGTGTGTAGCTCCATCCGAGAAATGGGAGAAGTCCTCCTTGATGGTACTGCCAACCTGAAGCAAAAAGCTAGCCACGTCCAATCACGCCGTGCTACCTATTTCCGGGATTGGCAAGAAGTTTTAATCGCCGCCAGTGACGGCACTTTTGCCCGTGACATTCGCCTCACCCAGTCAGTAGGATTTAACCTGTTGTGTGCTGATGGTGCTAATCGTGCTTCCATCGGTGAACGCGCTGGTAACACCAGTGATGCCAACTTCTTGAGGACTTGGGATTCTCAACAAGCTGCCGAAAAAATAGCAGAATCTGCTGGCAAAATGCTCTACGCCGATTACGTAGAATCAGGTACTTACCCGATTATTATGGCGAATCACTTTGGCGGGGTAATCTTCCACGAAGCTTGCGGACACCTGTTAGAAACCACTCAAATTGAACGCAATACCACTCCCTTTGCTGACAAAAAAGGCGAAAAAATTGCCCACGAAAGTTTGACAGCCTGGGATGAAGGGCGTTCTGAAAATGCCTTCGGGACAATTGACATGGATGACGAAGGTATGCCTGCTCAAAGAACCCTATTAATTGAAAAAGGCGTTCTTAAAAACTTCTTAGCAGATAGAACAGGTTCTGCACGCACCGGACACCCCAGAACTGGAAGTGGACGCCGCCAAAATTATACCTATGCTGCTGCTAGCCGGATGCGTAACACTTATATTGATTCTGGCGAATATAGCATTGATGATTTATTTACCTCTGTTGATAAAGGTATTTACTGTAAAAAGATGGGTGGCGGAAGCGTTGGTGCTACAGGCCAATTTAACTTTAGTGTTGATGAAGCTTATTTGATTGAAAATGGCAAAATCACCAAACCGCTAAAGGGAGCAATTCTAATTGGTGAAGCGAAGGAAATTATGAATAAAATTTCTATGTGTTCCCAAGATTTGGAAATTGCACCAGGTTTTTGTGGCTCTGTGAGTGGCAGTATTTACACCACAGTAGGACAACCCCACATCAAGGTTGATTCTATTACCGTCGGTGGAAGATAATAATTTTGGATTTGAGATTTTGGATTTTGGATTGTGAATGAGCAGGATATTGTGTCAATAAAAAGCTACGAGACAAATATTAAGTCATAAGCTAAACCACATCTAGCATAATACTCAGTTGTAGGGTGGGCGTCTCGCCCGCCCAAGAAATACAAGCAAATTTTATGTGGAACAGCTTAACATCCAAAATCCAAAATCTAATATCCAAACTAAAATTACTTCCAATCCAAAATCTAAAATTCAAAATCCAAAATTGACTATGCCAAATATCAATGAGATTGCAAATTCTGCCAAGGACAATGCTGAGAAGCTTGGTATTAAGAAATTCGACATTTATGGCTCAATAGTAGATGATACTAGCGTGCAAGTAGACCAAGGTGAGCCAAAACAAGTCAAAGCCTCAAATCGCTCTGGTGTTACTGTTCGTGTCTGGAATGAAGATAATACAATGGGTGTCACCAGCACCACAGATGTAGACCCCAAAGGACTGGAATTAGCTTTGAAAACTGCCTACGAAGCCAGTTTCTTTGGTGTTAAAGAAAATGTTCCTGATTTTAGCCCAGAAGCTACTGCTCCTATTGCAAATAAACCCCAAGATAAGACACCCCAAGCACCTGTTGCTGCACTCATAGAAAGATTGTTGGTAGCTGAAAAAGAACTACTAGCAGCTCATCCAGCAATTAAAGGTGTGCCTTATAATGGGTTATCGCAAAGAGATATTGACAGGTTTTATCTCAATAGCGACGGTGCAGTGAGAACTGAATCTCACTCCTTAGCATCAGTTTATCTTTACAGCAAAACTGAGGAAGAAGGAAAAAAACCTCGCAGTGCAGGTGCTTTTAGAATCAACCAAAGTTTAGATAATCTAGACATCAATGGTTGCATTAAAGAAACCGCCGATAAAACTATCAGTCACTTAAACTATGAAAAAATTAAAACTGGTAAATATCGGGTTGTTTTTTCACCGGAAGCTTTCTTAAGTTTGTTGGGTGGTTTTTCTAACTTGTTCAACGCTCAAAGTATTTTGGACAACCAAAGCTTATCTACTGCTGATGATTTAGGTAAGGAAATTGCTTCTCCTCTGCTTTCAGTTTTTGATGATGCACTTCACCCAGCTAACATTGGTGCAGAAACTTTTGATGGTGAAGGAACTCCTACTCGTCAGGTTTCGCTAATTGAAAATGGTGTTTTAAAAAGCTTTCTCCACAGTGCAGGCACTGCCAAAAGGTTCAATACCCAGCCAACAGGTAATGCTAGTATTGGTGCAAAAGTAAGCGTTAGCCCCAATTTTTATCACGTTTTCTCAACAGCAACTCCTGAAGAAGAGTTGAGTTTAGAAACTGCTGAAAATGTGATTTTTATCGATGATTTACAAGCTCTCCATGCTGGAGTAAAAGCTTTACAGGGTTCGTTTTCTTTGCCGTTTGATGGTTGGCTAGTTAATAAGGGTGTGAGGACGAGTATTGAGTCAGCAACTGTTGCTGGCGATTTCTTGGAAGTCCTGAAGTCAATTATTTATGTAGAAAAAGAGCCAGAGTTAACGCCAGGGGGAGTTTGCCCGAAAATCTGGGTTAATGAACTATCGATTACTGGTGAGTAAAAGTTAAAAAGTAGAGGGTTAGGAGTTGAATATAACTCTTAACTCATCACTTTGAAATCATTATTCACCATTAGTATTCACCACCAATGCTAATGGCAGTATTAAATACATCAGCACCGCTTAAATCAATATTAGCCATAACAGCGCCATTTACATCACTATTATATAAGCGGGAATTACTCAAATTAACGTTGGTGAGATTAGCGTTATTTAAGATAGTATCGCTGACAAATGCTTTTGTGAGATTAGCAGACTTCAAATTTGCACCAGTTAAATCAGCACCCTCTAAGTTAGCACCTTCGAGATTAGCTCCTTTTAAATTTGCATTTCTCAAGTCCACACCTATCAGGTGAGCGCCTTTGAGGTTTGCTCCTGTTAAATTACATCCAGAACATTCTCTAGTTTCCAGCAAGCGCCGGACAGGGGCGGAGTTTTCTGCTTTGACGGAAAGGGGAGCAGCTAGAGATAGCGTGCTGAGTATGGCTGCTGCCGTCAAAAAAATTCGCTTCATATTTACCTCCGACACTTCTAGAAGTCATTAAATTTTTAAACTTCTACGATACCAGTGTGCCAAGATTACAGAATTCTGTACTCATGCGATCGGAGGAACATATAATTTCTATGAGAATAGGTATTCTTCTGTAAGCTAGTCCGATGGGACTAGGGACTTCCAAATAAAAAAATAATCAATCGCTTTGGGGAGCAGGGAGAGCAGGGGGAGAAGAAATCTAATAGTCTTATTAGATGCAGGAATTGAGTAATTTAATTTTTGGATGTCCCGTAATATTATTGGACTCAACTGCAAACCGCTATATATTTTTAGTCGTTAATTGTTCCATCAGGCATGACTGCACCACGCAAATCTGCACCAGTCAGATTTGTACTACTCATTTCTGCTCTGATTAGATTTGCCTTGCTTAAATTAGCACCAGTCAAGTTTGTCCTAGCAAGATATGCATCAACCAAGTCTGCTTCAGTGAGGTTAGCCCCACACAGGTTAGCCCGACTTAAATCAACTCTATTTAGCCTTGCAAAACTCAGGTTTACTCCACTCATCTGGCATCTAGTCAGTTTAGCATCTGCCATAATTGCACCATACAAGTTAACACCTGTAAGTTCTGCATCAATGAGATTTGAGCGTTCTAGTCTAGCGTTCATCAGGTTAGCACCTTTCAAATTAGCACCCCCAATGTTAGTATCTGCCAGAGATGCATTATACAAAATCGCTTCACTCAGGTTGGCATCACTCAAATCGGCATAACGTAGCGTTGCCTCACTCAAGTTAGCACCACTCAAATCAACTTTAGATAAGTCTACACCAGTTAAATCAGCGCCCCGCAGGTCAGCCTTATGGAGGTTAGCACCCCGTAGACTAGCAGAGTAGATTCTCTTTTCTTCTCGCAGGTTAGCACCACGCAGGCACGCACCAGTTAAATTTGCACCACTCAAATTTGCACCACGCAAATCGGCATCCATCAAGTTAGTATCCAGCATATACGCCAAAGTTAAATTGGCATTACGCAAATCAGCACCCTGTAAAGTTGCACCATGTAAATTAGCATCATGCAAGTTTGCACTAATTAAACTTGCCTGATTTAGGTTCGCGCCACTTAGCTTTGTGCAAACTAGATTTGCCTTATTCAGGATTCCCCGATTTAAATAGCTAAAAATTAGGATTGCATTAGACAAATCTGCCTTATTCAAAGTTATACCAATCAAGTCTGCACCAAACAAATTTACGCCATTTAAATTTGCCTCAAAAAACTTTGTTTCTCCATTTTCATATCGCTTAAGAAGTTCATTGGCATCCATATTTATTTTCCCTTATCAATTACTACAATAATATTTCCAAATTTTCCCAGTATCAACAATAGTCAAAAGTTGCCATTATTCTTTGGTAGGGGGTGCTATAAATTGACAGGTATTATTGTCATCATTGAATGCCATTTTATGATACGGATTAACCAATGCTTTTGTTTCTAGAGATGAATCGCTGTTAAATGGTTGATATCCGTTGGCACTGGATGATATATTGCCATATAGACCTCGCATAGATTGGATAATTGCACTAGCTGCTTGAATATTTTCATCTGGTTTGCCTAGAGATATAACAGCATTATTTAGTTTAGATTCAAGCTCTCTGATAGTTGGACAAGTATTAAATAATTTCAGCAATAAATCATCAAGCTTTTCATCCTTCAGTTTTAACCAGTCTTCTTCATTGAAAGTAAATTTTTTGTAAAGTGCAGAAAATAGAACTATTTTAGCCCTAAGTGGGTTAGTATACTTCATAATATTTTGCCGTAAATCAAACTGATTATATTGATGTTTGATTTGACTGTTTGGAGATTTATCTATAGGATTTGATGATATTTGTCCAGAATTATAAAATATCTGTTCCTCTTGATGAGGTTGATTTAATAATATTCCTGTTAATTGTTCTTGATGAGGTTGATTTAATAATATTCCTGTTGATTCATCAGATGTTATATATAACTTCTGCATCTCATGAGAAATAACACTGGCGATTAGGGCGTACTCAGCTTGTTTGTTGAGGGTTTTTACAACTTTAGCTAAAGTATAATTTAAGTTATTTATAGTTGGATTTAATCTGCATAATTCTTGAATTAATTCTTGTAATTTTAACCGTTCTAGGGTATCTTCATCATTCTCCCAAATATTTCTACAAGCCGAGTATATTAATTTTTTAATCCGTTTTGAGTTTTCATGCTGTTCTAAATTTTTAGTTACTGCATCGAGGCTAGATATAGTTTTCATCGGCAAATCTCCGGCACAGGTATCAGGTAGTAAGAAATGATAGAACTAGCTCTTTCAACGTGACTCGTAAAATCTCTTTTTCTCTGATCGCTCTCTGTGTTATAAGTGGTTAGAAGTTATTTATTTAACCGCAGAGGCAGGGGGAAACCTCCGTTGGTGCAGCCCGCCGCAGGCATCAGGCTTTCTAAGACAGAGAACAGGGAGAAAAGAGGTTTAGAGAGGAATTCACTTTCGAGAATTTCTACTTACTTTAAAAAGGGCTGGTCTTATGTTATACCCTTTTTATCTAGCTTGTGTAGTCATGTCAAACCACTTTGCTCACGGTTGGCTCAACAGCCGAATCCTGATGGTCATTGCCTGTGACAGTGAAATTCCTTAGACCTTACTGCTTCCTATCAAATACAACAGCGCCATACGAACGGCAACACCACTGGTAACTTGCGATTGAATGAGACTAAATTCTGGGTCATCCATCAATTCAGAACTAATTTCAACACCACGGTTAACTGGGCCTGGATGCAAAACTTTGACGTTAGGTTTACAAAGTTGTAACTTTGTACGGGTAATGCCAAATAGCTGATGATATTCTCGCAAACTTGGCAGTAAATGATCTGTCATACGTTCCTTTTGCAGGCGCAAAGTCATCACGAAATCAGCATTCTGTAAAGCTGGTTCTAGTTGCCAATGTAGAAATAGTTGGGGAGTAGGGAGTGGGGAGTGGTGAGTGGGGGATGAGGAGATAATAAACTGCTGATTTTTGACTCCTGCCTCTTCCAAGATATACTCGGCAAATAATTTGGGTAAGAGAGTGGGTGGGGCTGCGAGATGCACTTCGGCACCACTGGCGATTAAACTCCAGATATTCGATCGCGCCACACGAGAATGGAGAATATCCCCAACAATGGCAATCTTTTTCCCCTTTAAAAGTTCTAGTCGGGGACTCGCTGGGTCAATTAAAGTAGTTATGGTAAATAAATCTAGCAGTGCTTGGGAAGGATGCTCATGTTGACCATCACCAGCATTGAGGACACTAACTTTTACACCTAGACGATCCATTTCAGCCGCGATCGCATTCGGTACTCCTGCCTCTCGATGGCGGACTACCATAATATCAGTTCCCATAGCCAAATAGGTCTTCGCGGTATCGAGAATTGTTTCTCCCTTAGTCATAGAAGATGTGGCTGCGGCGAAGTTCAGGGTATCTGCACTTAAGCGTTTCGCCGCGAGTTCAAAACTGCTGCGAGTGCGGGTAGACGATTCAAAAAATAAATTGGCCACCACCTGTCCCTGCAAGGTTGGTACTTTCTTCGTCCGCCGTGATAGCACCTCTTGAAAACTGGCAGCAGTTTGCAAAACAGTATTATATTCAGCCGCCGTGAAGTCAGCTAGGGAAAGAATGTGATGACGATTCCAGGTGGTAGTAGGCATATTTGGGGGCTGGGGACTGGGGAATGGGGACTGGGGATTGGGGATTGGGGACTGGGGGAGATAAGGGAGAAATGGAAATGATCAATGCCCCATGCCCAATGCCCCATGCCCAATGCCCCATGCCCAATGCCCAATCCTTTCAAGTTGGTAAATGCAAAACGTTTAAAGCTAAAGAAATTAGGCTGAGGAATGTTAAAAACCCAATTGTATCTAGCATTGTAGTCACTAACGGGCCACTAACCAAAGCAGGGTCAAGTTTCAGCCGTGTCAAAGCCATTGGTAGTAAAGTGCCGAGTGTAACAGCCACAATTGTATTAGTTGCCATTACCATTCCGGCAATTAAAGCTACCCACCGTTCTTGGGGTCGCGCCCAAATTAAGGAAAGCAGGATCATCATTGTGGCTAAAGCTACGGCTGTACCTAAACCAGCGATAAGTTCCTTGCGGAGAATTTTTAAGGTATCTTTGGGTGTTACTTCGCCCACTCCCAAGCTGCGGATTGTTACCGTTAATGATTGGATACCAACAGTACCACCAGTGTTAGAAAAAATTGGCATGATGACTGCTAAAACTGGCACGGCAGCAATTACAGATTGAAAAGGCGCGATCGCACTGGCGGCACCAATATACATTGCCATAATGCCCAACAGCCACGGCAAACGGTTGCGAATGGTGAGTAAGGGAGAGGATAAAGCCGCTTCATCACCACTCACACCCGCGAGTTTTTGGATATCTTCTGTGGCTTCCTCTTCTAAAATATCCATGACATCATCAATGGTGACAATGCCTACTAATCGGTCTTCTCGGTCAACCACGGGGATAGCGATTAAGTCGTAGCGCTGCATGATTCGCGCCACTTCTTCTTGAGGAGTTTCAGTTGTCACCTTAATGACGCGATCGCTAGCAATATCGTTGATGGAAACATCAGGAAAGGTAAACAGCAGCTGGCGCAGTGAAACTACTCTCACCAGCGTCCGGTTATCATCTGTGACGTAGGCGTAGTAAATCGACTCCTTATCTTCGTCCTGACGGCGGATTTTGCTTAGGGCTTCACCTACAGTCAATCCTTCTCGCAACCGGACATATTCGGTTGTCATCACCCGCCCAGCAGTGCCTTCTGGATAGCCGAGAATCGTTGCTGTTGCTTGTCTTTGTTCTGGACTCAGTTGTTGCAATAGCCGTTTGATTACCCCAGCAGGTAGTTCATCAAACAATTCTGCCCGTTCGTCGGGACTCATCGCTTCTACAAGTTGCACTACTTGCACATCATGCAGAGAATTAATTAGTTCTTCCTGCACCTCTGTGGGCAGATATTCAAATACATCAATTGCCTGAGCTTTGTTGAGTAAACGGAATGCGATCGCGCGTTGTTGTTCAGGCAATTGTGTAATGTATTCTCCCACATCCACAGGTTGCAAGCGATTTAAATCCCATTTCAACTGGTTTAAATCGGTAGTATCAGTCAGCAAATCCCGAATATCTTGTGTGAGCATGATTATATCTCCTAAGTCTCCCCTGCGCTGGGAGACTTCCTCGCCAGTTCAGAGGAGGTTGATACTGCCATCTGGTGGACTATTGCCCATAAAATTTCAACAATTCAATATCGATAATCTAAATCAAGGCATCGCTAGTCATCATCCTAACCCGGAATAGCGCTCTTCGGTAGATACTGAATATTAGCATTCAGTGTCTGTGATATTCCTCAGCCGTGAGTAATTTAATTACCCTAAGTTTCAGGTAATGTTTGTCTTACTTAAAGTAGATTTTACTACTGCCATAAGCGATGTCAAGCCAATCAACGAATTTACTCGCAAACTTTATAGAGTTAAAATATTTACAATATCAATAAGTAATCTTTTGTTTTAAGCAACTTCATGCATAGTCGCCTGGACGACGGAGAATCAGAAATGGGTTGACAGGTTTCACCTCATAGTCGTGGTAAGGTGTTTGAGCTTTAGCGTTAGCGAAGCTCGCCGAAGGCATCGCTTCAGATGCAATCCACTCAGGATGGTCATCTTGCCACAGAGGATGCCGTAAAATCAAGATTGTCTGACGCTTTGGATTTTGGTGTACGTAGCCAGTGAGAGTTCCAAACTGAGTTGGTAAGCCGTAACCAAGGCGTTGAAGGGTAGTGGTAATTGGTGCATTCATACCTTGATATAGTTCAATCCAAGGATTTGGAATACTGCCGTTGGGGGAATTGAGATCAATTCTAGATGAGGCTGATAATACCAACTGCGCCATATCCAAAGCTAGTCGCCAATCTAATAACCCGTGATAAGCAAGGTTTTGATAATCTCGCAAACATAAGTTGCATGATGTATCACAAACGTTTCCATGTGGCTGATTTATCCACTTGCTGGCAATGCTACTAAGAATATTGGGATTCGCCAAATCCATCAATTTTTTAAATTCTTTTGGCTTTTCTAGAAATCGACAATATCCTGCCCCATTCTCTAGATGATCGCACAAAAAAGCCTGCCCGATAACAGTTCCATTTTGCTCTAGCGATCTAAATCCCGCTTGCAACTCCATTGCATCCACATCTAATTGGGTGGCAGCTGCTACCCGCAACCAAAAAGCAAAGGAATACCAAGCAGCCCGCCCGATAACTGTGGTTGGATCTGCAAAAATACCAGTAGGCCATTGTTCAATATTGACTAACAAAATATCCGTTTTCCGCCGAGATAACAACGCCACCCGATAGGCAGTACCAGATATAGTT
Source organism: Nostoc sp. CCCryo 231-06 (assembly GCA_023522315.1). Lineage (GTDB taxonomy): Bacteria > Cyanobacteriota > Cyanobacteriia > Cyanobacteriales > Nostocaceae > Nostoc. Next base: position 14,721 of record JAHCSU010000367.1, on the reverse strand, counting down.
ACTGGGCCATTCTTATCTGAAGAAACTGCATAAGCTCCGGGTTTGGGCTTACCATAAATTAAGGCGTTTTGAAAGTCAAATCCACCATTACCGCCGTTGTCATTCACAGAAATAATGTGGTCATTAAATGCAGATACGGAGGCGTTAAGGGTACGTTGAATATTGCCTACCTGGGCATTTACACTTAAAGATGGTCTGGTTGCGTTTGGTCGCCACTCAAATTGTCCATCAAAGTCTTCGGGTTGCAAGTTGGTAAAAAATCCCTTGGGTTCTCTAGCATCTAGACAACGCAAAGCATCTACCCCGCACACTGGACAGATATCTTTTGGCGGTTCCTGATATCCTGGATGTGGTTTATTTAACAATTTGTATGGATAGATCACCGCTTGACAGTTACCACAAAGTCCCAAAGATTTGTTCTCTTGGGTGAGTGCTGGCACAAGTCCTGGTTTAGATTCTATCTTGTTACCTTGGGGATATAATTCGACTACACCACAAGCTGTATGCACAGCTTTATCTTTGACTGTTTGGGAACGAGGGGCAAATTGGCTGAGGGCAATATCTAGATTCCGATCAATTACTCCCTCTATTGGCGGCCATTGGTTGGCGCGTGCAGGAAAACGGGTATAAAGCGATCGCACCCGCGTCGGAAAGCCAAACATCGGCAATAATCCAGCATTTGCCAAACGTTCACTTAACTGATCCTGAGTGTAAGTATTGTCTTCTACAATTGTTTGAATTTCTGGAATTAAATCATAGCGAAGAAAGCTCAACATCTGGGCATTGCTGGCATTTGCTAAGGCTGTCTGCACTCGCAAGCTATCTAATACAGTGATTATAGCTGGCTCATTCTGGCGATCGCGCAGCCAATCTTGAATATCCGGTTGGTAATTATTCCAGTCAGCTACATTCCCAAACTCGCCGTGGACGTTATCGCTACCTGCACTAAAATTTGTCTCTGCAAAGGCTTGCCGCAAGACTTCCTTAATGAGAACACGCCGAAAAATGGGAACGCTTGTCATATCGACATAAGGCGGCGGTGGCGGGTCGCCTGTGATGCTTTCCGGGCGTTGGAAGTAAAAATCATCGTGGCTTCTACCGCGACAGAAGGTAACAGCTAAAGCAACTCCAGCAGAACGTCTACCCGCGCGACCAACTCGCTGTTGATAGTTGAAGCGACGGGGTGGCATATTTGCCATCATCACTGCCAACAGCGCACCGATATCAACACCCGCTTCCATTGTAGTTGTGACACTCAAAAGATCGATACCTTGGACGCGAGCAATTTCATCATTGATAAAAATGTCTTGAAACCAGCGTTGGCGCTTAGTCCGTTCGTCTCTGTCAGTTTGTCCGGTTAACTCGGCGGCGTTCATGCGGAAAGGCTGACCTGATTTTTCTGAAGAGAGATAAGTATAATAATCGAAGTCTCCCGTGGGTGTTCCGGCGGTGAGTTGCTGAGGATTTTTGTTGGTGCTAGTACGGCTATTACATTCAGGACATAAGCCAGCAGCAGGATGTAGATAGAAAGCATTGCAGCGATCGCATCGATAGCCCAAATTTTCTGAAGGTAGCATTAAATAAAGTTTATTTGGATCTAGTGCCAAATTCCCACTAGCAGAAATTCCAGCTTGTGAGTTGAGTAATTGCTGTTGTATATCTTGAGTTTTTAAACCTGTAGACTCAATGTACTTTTGGGCAAAGCCGGGTAAATTGTTATCTGTTCCGGGATAAAAAAACTTAGAATACTGGTGTCGGCGACGGATACCCAATTGTCTGATGACTGCATCAGTTGCTTCAATTATTTTAGGTGGTGTATTTTTTGGCGGTTGATAGCTAACCCACCCTTGCCCAAAACCTTCCATTGTGCGTACCATGTGATCAAACAATGGATTCATCAATTCAGCAGTCAGCATATCTTCCAGTTTAGTAGCATGGTCAGTCTGGGTTTGTGTAGCTGGAAAAATCCTTGTCACCGAATTACCAGACCAGTTGTAGCATTCAAACCAAGGATGTTTTTGCTGACCCTGATTTTGTCCAACCCAGTAATTCAAGGCGCGAAAACTCGAACCACCGGGACAAATCCCACACTCTAATAAAGCATCTCTAACTTTTTGCCGTAATTCCAATAAAGGAATGCGTTCGGGGTAGCGTTCCAGTAAACCAAGCCATGCACTACTAACCTGTTGATTACTGGCGGGTAAACCCATCACCCAGAAAAGCGCCTCTGTAACTAAGGTAGGATTAGCATTAGCAAAGCGATCGCGCCGAGTAATATCATCTGCTGCTTGGACAACAGCATTATAAAGATTAGCGTTTAAAGTCTGCAATTTAGCGAGACTGGCTGGGTTATTTGCAGCAGTAATCTGCAAAAAAGCTATAAGATCATCCCAATATTGATAGAAGGATTGGATTAGCAATAAACGCACCATATCGCGGTAATGGTCAAGTTCCATTCCCGCAGCCAGTTTAGCTGCATCTTGGCGACTATCAGAAAATATTACCAACTTGCGAGAACTACCCAACCCTTTTTGAGAAGGTGCTGGCATTTCTCGTAACAGTCCACTCGCAATAACTTGACAAGCTTTTTGAAAGCCGGTGCGGTGGATACGTAAGGGAGTCGGGAATTTCTCTCTTCTACCGTAGTCTGCATCACAGCGAGGACACTTTGTTGGTAGTGCTGGTTGATCTAAATCATCTCCCTTTACCTGATAAAGCCACCCTGGAATCTCATCAGTTTTCGGTGGTGTGGCATTCTGGATAAGTACGCCTGTTTGTTTGTCTAACTTTGCTTCAACCCACTGGCGTTTTATTTTGTCAACTTCCCATTTTATCACTTGAGGCTTTGTATTCCAGGGTGAAGCCTCTCCCGGTAATGGCCAAAATACCCGATAGTTGCTGTAACGTTGATTCATCACAACCAAATCGGGTATACCTTCTAAGTTCGGCTGATCTGGCGTGAGGATATCTATTGTCAAGTTACTTAGCTTGCGAGTACTTTTGTATCCTCCTAAAAAGACATCGCCACAGACTTCGCAGATAATTAAATCGAGAACGCGGGAACCACAACCGCAGCTGAGACGATGGTTAGCATGGATAGCACCAATCGTCGGTGGATCGGTTTGTCGCTGAATTTGATCAACTTGGGTACAACTTGGATTACAGCAAGCCCATAGGCTTTGCAAGTTATGGAAAAATAGATGTCCGCGCACAGGTTGGGGCGATCGCCCATTAGCCAATTTGGACATCCCCAGCGCTAACAGCAGTCCCCGCATGGAGTCAGAAACAAAATTTGTCGCACTCTGCAAATTTGGGAAAAGCTGCTGTTCTAAATCTTTGATATTTGTAGCGCGAACACTCCCATTAACCGCTTGACAAGCATCCCGCAAAGCTTCACCAGCATCTACAGTCGCTAAAGCCTCACCAAGTTTTTCTGCACTTGTTCCTGATGATGCTGAATAACCCAACTGGTTAGCTAAAGTTAATCTAGCGTTCTCTACATTCTGATTATTTATATCAGGTTGTGCCATTGATTGCAATGGATCTGATTGTACAGATTTAGCAAAATCAGCAAAAGCATCTTGGTAATTCACCAAAGATTTTCTAGCATTTACTTTTGGCTGTTGTTGCTGTCCAGTGATGAAAGCAAACTGTTTGTCATCACGTCCAAAAAATTCGCGGAGGAATTTTCTCCCTTCTGGGTTATCATCCAAACTTGCTGTAGTCGTAATTATCCGCAGCTTTGGCGAATCTGGTGTTAAACCCAGCCGAGAAAAAAGCAAGCGTAAAATATAAGCAACTTCCGTTCCCGGAGTACCACGATAGGCGTGTAATTCGTCAATAATCAGGAAAAATTGCCGTTCTGGATGATTTGGTTCTGCCAACCAGTCACGAGTTATATTAAAAATATCGTTTTCAATGCTCCGCATCATCATAATGTTGAGCATCGAATAGTTAGTAATTAGAATATCTGGTGGACTATCTTGCATATCCCAACGTGACCACATTTCGCCACCATCAAGTCGGGGAAAGTAGTAAGGTAAATCGGGATTTAAAGATAAATTCGCGTGAAGTAAATTTTGTTGCTGCTTGGCACACTCATCTAATTCGTTTCGCAGCCGTTTGATTTTATCAGTTGTTGGTTCACCCGGAATCGGGGTTTGTCCAGTGTAACGCCCAAAGGTGATCCGATTTGTGCCGCGTTCTCTATCTAGCCAATCGTGTACTTCTGGCGCTTCTAGGGCTTTTCTGAGTCGTCTCAATTGGTCTTCTACCAAAGCGTTGAGGGGATAGAGTATCAAACCTCGCATCGCCTTCGGGCGAGTCACGTGTTCCCACTGAGAGACGCGATCGCCATTTCCATCCCACCAGCAATGATTACTCGGTGCAGGCGGACTTGCTGACCAAGTACTGGATTCCCATGCTAAATGGGCGAGTAGTGGCAATAAAAAGCACTCAGTTTTACCGGAACCTGTACCAGTGGTAACAACTAAATCTTTTTGGTTGATTAAGACTGACTCTAAACTTTCCCACTGATGTTGATAAAGTTCTATGCCGTTTTCAAACAGCATTTTTCCCAGTTGTGCCAAGTCATGGTATTTTTCAGGCAGTTGTTTGACAGCAGTTTGCAAGTCTCTCCCCGATGAGGGATAAATGGGAACTGGTTCAATTAAAGGCGGCTGACTTAAAATACCTGGTTTTTGTAAAAGGCGATCGCGTTCTGCGGCTAAAGAGCGATAACGTAATGGAAAGGCACTTTTAATATATAGCTGATAGATATGGTTAAGTCGTTGATACGCTCCAACTACGTCATGCACAAATTAAAGCCTCTTCGTATTTAACATTCAGTTTTTGACTCAACAGATGGGCAACTTCTTCACTGACGTTTTGATACAGTAGCCAGTTGCCCTGATATGTTGGTAGTTGTCCAGATGCAAGCACCAAAGCACGTTCATATATTTCAGGCCAGCGCTGCTTCACTGGTATTGCCAAACACTTTGTAGCAAAATTGTAATGAACTTGGCAAGATGCACCATCATGATGCAAAGCTAGAAAGCGTAAACCATACCAATCGCCTTGATGCCAAGTGTTAGTGTTTTGGTTGTAGAAAAGGGTGTAGCGGAGGTTTCGGTTCTCATCACACATCTGATACATCCCTGTTTCGTGAGGAATACCGCAGATTTGAAAATCCTCACCGTCAAAGTGCTTCCATTCCCACTGACTCGGTACAATTCCCGGCATATTTCTCAGACTTTGCTGCCAAGTAGCGATATCAGGTAGAATTTGGGCAAGTCGTGTGGATACTTCACCCGCGTTGATGATGGGAAAATTATTTGTAATAACATCAGGGTTACTCACTACCAATTGAATACAAGGTGGTGCTTCCCCTCTGGGTTGGTGAGTAATAGATGCTACAATACCGTATTCTTCTAATTGTCTGAGTAAGCTAATACTGCGTTGACCACACAGTATAAATTCGGAAGTATGCGAGTTAATTTTAACAATAGTTGAAGGAGCCGCTGACCATCTAGAACCGTCGAGTGAAGACTCAAGATGTCCTAATAAGCGCAACCGTCGTAAGATGCGTTTAGGTTCTTCAAGTTGAAGTGCATTGCAGCTTTTTTTAAAGGATTCCCAGCTACCATTGCCGAGGGTTGATAACCAGTATAGGAAGCGATCGCTATTTTGGGAAGGTTTCACCCAATCAGCATCAGAATGATTAATAGATTGTAATTCTGTCAGTTCAAATGGGTTGTCAGCAGTGATATTTTGCCTAGCTTGGTAAGGAATAGGGCTGGTATAATCATAAACATCATGGGCTACACCAACCATAGATTTTATCTGTTCATAAGTGAAGCCACGACTATTTTTAATTGGACACTCGAAAAATGATAACTTCAGCAAACTTGTTTGCAATTCTGTAGGTAGTTCGCCGACTTCGCAACCATCAATTGCGAGGAAGAAATAAAACGGCTTTCGAGATTTTATACCCTTTTCTACTCGTAATAATGGTACTGATTTACTAAGATTTTGACGCTGTACTTGGTCAGAAATTTTATTGATGAGGTCTTGTGGATTTCCCCGATAAGAAAATCCAGTATACCATCTTTGAACTTGTGGCATGATACACCCTGATGACTATATATAAAAAATCTAAAAACTTTGCTCAATTACACTGCCAAAAATATGATATCCAGAATTGATTGGTAGTTTTTCACGAAACACATCTTTTTCTATGGCAAGATGATCCCAATCCACGATTTTGACTAGACGTTGACTCGATTCACTAGCAAAAATAGCTTCTATTAGATAATCGCCAGGATGGGAAAAATTAACCAAAATAGAAGTATTTGTGCTTTGTGAACTATCGAAAATTGTCTGATTATCTGATAATCGAGTTACTTTTAACTCTACGTTTGAATAGAAGCCAAAAATAGTAATTTGCGGGCTATGTTCCACAAGCCAAGCGCCAATTTTAGGTACGCGCAAGCCACCAGACAAACTAATTGATAATTTGACAGTTGGTTGTAAAGCATACTTAAGAGTTTGATTTTTGATGAAGACTCCATCCCAAGCTTGAGAAACAACCATACACTGCTGAAGTTCTACCCATCCCGAATTATTAAATATCGGCTGAGGTGTAGAACTCCACTTTAATAAATTCTCATCTCGCAAGCGTTCAATATCACTGAGCAATTCTTGTTTGCACAGGAGAATGAATTGAGTACCTAATGATGGCGCTTCCCAGGATGCGTAAGCCCCAGAATCGCCGTTTTCGGGATCGGGAATTAGTATCCAAAAGTCACGAGCGGGCAAAATTAGGTAATCTAGATCATCCGGGGAAGTAATCTGGTATTTAGCACCATTTTCTAACTCCTTCCCATTTACTGAATACTCTAAAGGAAAATACCATCCAGGGCGTTCTTGTGTTAACGGGTGAGGATTATTTCCCAATTGAACTTCTACTGATTTTAGTGTGCGTCCTCGCTGCTGCTTCGGGTAAATAGAATAATCTATCTGACCTAAAAATGGATCTTCAGTGCGATATAAACCACAGAAAATATGACGACTCCAAGTGCAAGAATTATTCTTTTCTGCTGTCGGAGATCCCTGAGCTTTCCACTGTTCATAAACTTGATGCAAAGCTTCTACAATCGCCTCATGGCGCTGCTTATTTTCAGTTAGCAATTCTTTTAAATGGATACCAAATTTTTCTACTTCTCGCCGGATATGAGTAAACAAAGTTTGGGCATCCCATTCTGTTTGCCATTGCTTCTCTTGAAATAGTTGTCGCAATTTGTCTTTATCAGTACGACGCAGTAATGATTGAGAAATGGGATAATTAATATAGGTAGTTGCACCACCACGCCCTCGTTGTGCTGAACACAAAAATCTATCTTCCATTAGCCAGCGATTCCACTCTTGCCAAAGGGGTTCTTCAGCTTCATAACCCAATTTCATCCCCGGTGGACGACTAAAACCAGGCAAGGCTAAAATCTCTCGTAAGCGTTTGAAATAATTAGTTTCTGATATTTTTTCTTCTTGAGCCATTTGAGAAGCGGCTAAAATTGTGGCACATAAAAAAGCAACTCCTTTGGGTAATCCTTGGGAATCACGCCCTTTTAAATCCTGCAAATTAACCTCTCCCTCAAAGATGACTTTTCTTTTGACTGCTGTGCAGAAGTCATCAATCCAAGTAACATTTGTAGGTAATTTCTCAAAATTATAACCAATACGTTCTATTACATCTTCATCAACGCTCAAATAAATTTTTGTCCCGTATGGTGTACCACTGATAAAATAATCAATTAAAGCCTGATTCCAATCTGTATAATTCGCCATTAGAGTTTAGTGCGACTGTTCATGAAATCGCCGTGATTATTGATAAGATTTCTAATCTGCATAGGTAGCTTAAAAATTAAATTTGAGGTTGATTTTTAATGACACAGGCAATCACTAAACAAAGCTTGCTGTTTGTGCCACTACTCAAATATTTTATTTCCAAGTTATAACTTATTGTAATCCCACAATAGTTACCAATGTATGCGTAATTAAGCTGAAATTAGTACTCATTTATCTAACATGATTTGCTAATAAAAATAATTTGTGATGCCTTCAGAAAACCTGACTTTTCGCATCAGATAGAAAAACAACGCGAAACCTAATCTCCTGAGCAAGCTTCCTTAAAAAGAAAAGAGGTGAATGCAAAACCTCTTCCCTAGTACAGCAGAGGTTTGGAGAGGGTTTTTCAGATAGGAGCAGAACTTACGCAAAGATAACTTAATCAAAGGTATAACCTAAGCTGCGTATATATGAATATTTGAACAAATATCGTATTTTAGTTCGGGTTCCCTAAAATTAAGTACCCAGAAACCTATTAAAACGAGATAATAATAAACTCACACCACCCTTAGCTGTTGTCCCATCAACCATTACAGAAGTTGTTCTGGCTTGGTTTAGGTAATTAACTTCACAGTCACAGGGTCGAATTTTGCAAGTAGTTCTGAACCAAATCATGAAAACATCTACCGAATTGCTAGCTCGTCTGGACTATTACTACCAGCAAATCAAAACGATAATTCTTACTCGGCAGAATCCGATTACTGGTTTACTACCTGCGAGTACAGCGATTACAGCCCACGGCGATTATACTGATGCCTGGGTACGAGACAACGTTTACAGCATTTTAGCAGTTTGGGGTTTAGGACTTGCATACCGCAAGATTGATGACGATGAGGGACGCACTTATGAGCTAGAACACAGTGTCATCAAACTGATGCGCGGGTTGTTGTTTGCAATGATGCGACAGGCTCATAAAGTAGAGACATTTAAACATACTCAGTCGCTACTAGATGGACTGCACGCCAAATATAATACCGCGACTGGTGACATTGTTGTGGGTGATGACGAATGGGGACATTTGCAACTTGATGCCACATCTATATTTTTACTGATATTGGCGCAAATGACCGCAGCAGGATTGCAAATAATTTATACCATTGATGAAGTGAATTTCGTCCAAAACTTAGTTTACTATATTGGACGAGCTTACCGTACCCCAGATTACGGCATTTGGGAACGCGGTAATAAAATTAATCGTGGTAGTGCTGAGTTAAATGCCAGTTCGGTAGGCATGGCAAAAGCTGCCTTAGAAGCTATCAACGGACTGGATTTGTTTGGTGTGCGTGGTAGTCAAGCATCGGTGATTCATGTGCTACCCGATGAAATCGCCCGCGCCCGGATTACTTTAGAATCTTTATTACCGAGAGAATCTGGTTCCAAAGAAATTGATGCAGCGCTGTTAAGTATTATTAGTTATCCTGCCTTTGCAGTGGAAGATTTGGAGTTACGCGATCGCACTTTAAACGATATTATCAATAAACTCGCAGGTATATACGGCTGCAAACGCTTTCTGCGTGATGGACACCAAACCGTTTTAGAAGATCATCAGCGCTTACACTACGAACCGTGGGAACTCAAGCAATTTGAGCATATTGAATGCGAATGGCCGTTATTTTTCACTTATTTAGTTCTAGATGGATTATTTCGCGGCGAACAAAAACAAGTTAAAAAATACCAAGAGCTTTTAGAAGCATTACTTATAGAACAAAATGGTTTGCGTTTATTGCCAGAACTTTATTATGTTCCAGCCGAAAACATAGAAGCAGAAAAGTTAGCACCCCAAACGCAACCACGTTTGCCCAATGAAAATATTCCTTTGGTGTGGGCGCAAAGTTTATATTTTCTCAGTGAAATGTTGAGTGAAGGGTTAGTCGCGGTTGGTGATATCGACCCTTTGGGGAGACATTTGTGTGTGGGAAAACAGCGCGAAGCATTGGTACAAATCGCTTTATTAGCAGAAGATGAAGATTTACAGACGAAACTAGAAGTTCACGGAATTGAAACACAAACGCCTATCCAAGTAGAACCGATTCAGGTGAGAAAAGCTGGAGAATTTTCCGCTATTTATACCCAAATTGGACGTAACGATAAACTTGGTTTAACTGGGCGTCCAGTGCGGCGGCTGAGGAGTTTAACAACATCTAGAATCTTTCGGATTCGCGGCGAAACAATTGTATTTTTACCTTCATTCTCAGACTCTCAGCAGTTTTACTTAACCCTTGATTACCATTTTCTGCTAGATCAAATTAGAAGCGAACTAGCTTACATTCAAAAATATTGGAACGATTTAGGGCGTCCGACTCTGACTTTAATGTTGACGCATACCATGTTAGAAATCGGTTCGGAAGCATTATTAGAACTAATGCAAGAACTGAAAGATGGTGTTTGTAACGGTGTGCGGGTGAAATTAGGGCGGCTAAATCAGCTAATGCTGACATCTGGAATCCAAAGAATTGATTTTCTGCCAAATGCAGAATTTTCGCGATCGCCAGTAAAAAATGCTGGGCTACGTTGCTATTATCTGGCTTATAATCCTCAGAAAAACTGGCGTTTAGGACATACCCAAGAATTTAAAATGGAGAGTGAAACCAACTTTGAGTTATTACTTTCTTATTTGCGTTCCTCAGAGAATATCTACGAGCAAATTGAGTTATTGCAAACTTTAACTCGCTTGCAAGGAATGAAATTTGATACAGGGTACGGTGAACCAGGATATCCCGTCACCGTAGCCGATTTACTCGATGAAGTTTACACCAAAGCTGGAGATTTAGGCATTTGGGCAGTAGTACGCCGGGCTGCGGGGTTACGGCAAATGGTTGATATCAGCCTATCAGATGCAGTGACGAGTATTTTGGTACGGGGTAAGCAAATTGCTGTGGGTAAAGCTTACAGTGAGGCATCCTTGATTACCGTCCCCATGCCCCACGATGAAATTGCCGATAAAATTAATCATTTTTGTCGTGAGGATATCCGCGATCGCGTCCTAACACAAGAGATTTTAATCTATCTTGGTATCTTAATTCACTCGGAAGGCGAATTATTCCAGGGACTACTGACGCTGAGAGTCGGTTATCTCATCTTATTGATAACCAGCGAACTAGCGCGGGAATTGCATGTCACCCAAGATGAAGCATACGATTACTTAATGCAACTTTCACCCTTTGAAGTGAAAATGCGCTTGCGTCAGGTATTAACTGGATATACTGGCATGAGTAACCTATTGCGCCAGCAAGAATCATTGCACGTCAAACAAAAAGAAAGTGATATTGCTTGGGTGGTGTTACCAGGAATCGCCGAAGGAATAGAAGTCCCGCCAGACGGTTGGCGGCGGTTTCGTCAAGCCGAGGGTGCGACGGGGCGCGTACCAAAAGAGTTTTTTAAGCAAGTTTGGCTATTAATGCAACATTGCAAGGGTCTAGTAATTGGGGATAAACTAGAGCGTCGCAATCGTTTAGATAGTGAGATAATGTTGTCAGAAATGACAGCTGGGGAAAGAAATTTTGCTCTGTTAGTTGAGCATTTGCTGAATAAAATTGAAGCTCCAGAATATCGCCAAGTTAATATTGAAGCATTAAGAGAATTAGCTGCGATCGCTGCCAATAATCCCAACCTGCAAATCGAAGAATATATCGTGTTGGATGTGTTAATTGGCCATGCAGTGCGATTGGCGTGGCTAGAAAACCATGCCGATAGAGGCGATCGCTATGATGAGGATAAGGGGAGTGCGTGGCGATCGTTTTACAATACTTCTCCTAGCGATTGTGCTAGTTATATTTTGAAGGCTTTCCGGTTCTTGACGGAGTTTGTGAAAGATTTTTAAACGCAGAGGGGCGCAAAGGGAAACGCAGAGGAGCGCAGAGGATGAGAGAGGATGAGAGAGAATGAGTTGAGTGGGGTGATTATTGGTTGTGCGATGAGGGTGCATACTGCTTTGGGGCCTGGTTTATTAGAGTCGGCTTATGAGGTGTGCTTGGATTATGAGTTGAAGGAAGCCGGGTTGAATGTTGGTAAGCAAATTCCATTGCCCTTGGTTTATAAAGATGTGCAATTGGAATGTGTTTATCGATTAGATTTGATAGTCGAAAACCAAGTAATTGTAGAGATAAAATCTGTAGAATCCTTCCACCCGATTCACTCCGTTCAACTCTTAACCTATCTCAAACTCGCAAACTGCAAACTAGGTATTCTCCTCAACTTTAACGTCCTCCACCTCAAAGAAGGTATCAAACGCGTAGCCAACAACCTCTAACTCCCCCTTTCCCTCTTCCTCTTCCTCTGCGAACCTCCGCGCTTCCCTCCGCGTTCCTTTGCGTTTAAAATCTACTTAACAGAAACAGCATCAACATCAACAGTACTTGCAGTAGACGTAGAACCCTCACTACTATCAGCTACTTCAGTACCCACATCACCCTTACGAGCTTTCCAGCCCTCAATTACTAGCCCAGACACCTCAGAAACCAGCAGAGTCAAAAGGAAAACATCATCAATCTGTCCCACAACGGGTATAAAATCTGGGAGAACATCAATTGGGCTGACCAAATACACAAGCGTTCCTAAAATTACCCACCAACGGTACTTGGGGTTACGAAGCAAATCGCCATACCAAGTGTAAAGTGATTGGATTGAAAATTTCATATTTTGAACCTCCAGTTATCTTTAATTTTGACAAATAATCCTAAAAACTTCCGGTGGGAATAACCGCCCTAGTTAGTCTGGAAGACGCTACTCGTAATCTGTCACCAAATACCTACTCTGTGATTCTGCACAAGAGTCTAGTAATTACCTGACAACAAATAATGTTGATTATGTATTTTAGAAGGGAATCATAGCTATATAAGTCTAAAGTTTCGCCTCTTTAGGGTAAATTTATCTGCTTTTCAAAAGGCGAAGCACTAACGCAGCATGGAACCTACCAATGAAGAATCATCACTTTAGCATATCTAAAATCCCCCTACAGATGCTTCTGATTATTCCCTTTGTCTTACAAGTATTTGGAGCGGTGGGCTTAGTAGGTTATTTGTCATTTAAAAATGGACAGAAAGCAGTCAACGACTTGGCAGAACAGTTGATGGCTCGAACTAGCAATATAGTAGATCAACATTTAGATTCTTATTTATCTATTCCCCATAAGGTGAATCAGATTAATGCTGATGCCATTCAGATGGGGTTATTAGATGTGCGCGATCGCAAAACTGTGGGAAAGTATTTCTTAAAACAAATGCAGGCTTATGACCTGACCTACATCGGCATTGGACTAACCACAGGTGAGGCAGTAGGAGCCGCACGTTACGATGGCAAAACTGTGACGATTGATGATACGACTGCCAAGCCTCCAAAAAATTCCTACAACTACGCCACAAATAACCAAGGCGATCGCACCCATATAAATACTATTCTTGATTGGAACAACTTTAACGAAACTTGGTACACCGAACCTGTAAAAGCTGGTAAACCCATCTGGTCAAAGATATACACCTATAATGTCCCAAATCATCCATACATCGCTGCTTCAGCAGGTCGTCCCATTTATGACGCACAGAATCGATTACTGGGAATGGTTGGCGTGGATATTCATCTCTTGAAATTGAGCGAGTTTTTACGCCATTTAGATGTTAGTCGCTCTGGACAGGTTTTCATTCTGGAGCGGAATGGAATGTTAATAGCGAACTCTAGCACACAGCAGCCTTTTACCGTGGTCAAGGAAGATATTCGACGAATAAAAGCCACCGACAGTCTAGATCCTTCAGTTCAGTCCCTTGCCAAACAAATTCAGCAAACCTTTAATGGCTTTGAGTCCATCACCGAATCCAAAAAACTGCAACTGAATTGGCAAGGAGAAGCAAATTTTGTCAATGTTATCCCTTGGCGTGACCAATATGGACTGGATTGGCTAATAGTTGTGAGTGTACCAGAACACACTTTTATGGCACAAATCAACGCCAACACCCGCACTACCATTTTGCTTTGTCTTGGAGCCTTGGGTGTGGCAACTCTCATCGGCTATTTAACCTCCCACTGGATTACACAGCCGATTCTGCAAATCAAGCGAGCAAGTCAGGCAATGGCATCAGGTGATTTAGACCAAACTTTGGATATCAACAACATCCAGGAACTCAACGTCCTTGCCCTCTCTTTTAATCAGATGGCACGGCAACTGCGCGAATCTTTTACAGCCTTACAAAACGGTAAGATAGAGTTAGAAGACAAAGTGGAAGAACGCACCGCCGAACTCAAAACCGCCTTGAGTGAATTGCACCACTCTCAAGCACAAATGGTTCAAAGTGAAAAGATGTCTAGTCTGGGTCAACTGGTGGCAGGTGTGGCACATGAAATCAACAACCCGGTGAACTTTATCCACGGCAATATTACTTACCTAAACGAATACACTCAAGATTTGCTTAGGATGATCCACCTCTACCAACAACGTCATCCCAGCAATGATCCAGAGGTGCAAGCGCTAGCTAAAGAAATCGATCTGGAGTTCCTGATGGAGGATTTACAGAAAATGCTAGCTTCGATGCAAATGGGGACTGACCGGATTCAGACTATTGTATTATCACTGCGGAACTTTTCTCGTATGGATGAAGCAGAATTCAAAACAGTTGACATTCATGAAGGAATTGAAAGTACGCTGTTGATTTTGCAACACCGCCTGAAAGACAAACCAGAATGTCCAGCAATTGTAGTGATTCGGGATTATGGCAAGTTGCCCAAAGTAGAATGCTATCCCGGACAACTCAATCAAGTTTTGATGAATGTTCTAGCCCACATTCCGCACTTCAACTTGAAGTACACAGAAATTACAGTTAAGATAAAAAC
>JAHCSU010000366.1 GCA_023522315.1 Nostoc sp. CCCryo 231-06 | reverse complement strand
CAATCCCCACCTTATGAGTACATTGAAGGTGGGGACTTCCGCGACACGTTAAAACTGCTGTAAAAAAATTATATAGGGTATCAATGTTTGTCATATAGCCGTCCTAATTAATTAGTTTGCTTACTTGTAGAGGTAGGTAATAGACAACAGGTAAAGAAGAAAGATAAATGAGTAGTCCGTTTTTTTAAATAAAATAGGAGTCATCTTATGGATATTTTAGGCAAAATCAACCGGAAAATTAAAAGTTTAGGTATCAGGAACAAAATTTATAATTATTCATATAATATAAGTGCCAAAATTCTAACCTACCCTCTTGGAGTTCGTTTCTTATCGATTAGAAGACATACTATAACAAATGAAAGAAAAATATCTTTAGCTATTACACATTATAACAGGTCTAACTTAATAGCAGGTGCATTGAGAAATGTTTTAATGGATGATAGAATTAATGACATTATAATTTATGATGATTGCTCTAGCATAGAAGAATTTTCTGAAATGCAAGCTATTACCAAAAAAATGTCTAATAAAATTTCTATTTATAGAGGCGAAAAAAATTTAGGCCCTTACCATAGTAAAGTTACAGCAATATCAAAGTGTAAAAATGAATGGGCAATTATTCTTGACTCTGATAATGCACTAAGCAGAAATTACGTCGATAGACTTTATCAAATATCCACATGGAATACCAACATTATATATTGCCCCAGCTTTGCCGAACCAAACTTTGATTTTCGACAATTCGCAAACACAGAACTGACTTTATATAAACTAAAAGAACTCATCTTAAAAAATGAAAATATAAAATTATTGCGTAATCTCCTTAATGATGGAAATTATTTCATCAATGTGCAAAAATATATAGAGTGTAGTAAACAAAATGAGTTGAATTCTGTGCCTGCTGCGGACGTTATAGTTTTTAACTATTCATGGTTGCAACAAGGGTATTTATTATATGTTCTGGATAATCTAAACTATTACCATCGGATACATTCAGGCAGTTTCCAAATAGGTAGTTGGCGTAATTCTAGACAAATTGTAGATGGAATTATTAACTCTCTTGCTAATTATGAAGAATAAGGTAATGCCTCAGTTTTAGCCTTAAGCCAAGCATATTTAGATCCATCCAAAACTTAAATTTTCATAAATAAATATAGAATATAAAAATTTATCTTTATAAATCTTAATATTTATCATATATATAGCTTCTGCGGATTGTACAGCAGAATAAATCTTGTTGATGCTCGAAATTTGAAAATCCTATTTTTCTCTCTAAACTATCATCAAGTATGTCAAACCCTTATTGCTACGTTAAGTGAAGACATATAGTCAACGTTTAAAAAGTTAGTGCAGACTGGGTTATAAATTTATGGACAACTTTATTGGCATAAAACCTCTGTGTTCCTCTGCGTTTAAAAATACGGCGTTGCATAAATGCGGGATGAATTGGCGGTTGAAACCATTGAAGATTCGTTGCAAATTGGGCGTAATCATCCCATGATTCAGCAACGCCAAAAACACTGCTTTTTTCAAAGCAGAGGGACGCAGAGCTTTGCCAGATTTAATTTGCTACGAATTGCGGAGCCTCCCTTACTGGCGGTAGAGCCGCAATGAAGCAGCATCTGGCTGGAAACGAGGTTTTAAAGCAGTTTCTGCTTAAGTTGACACATATAAGCATTGCTGTGCCCCTACGATAAATCTATATGTATCAAGGTTTGTGTGAAATGGTATAACTAGGCATCTTGAGGATTTAACTCTTTTAACTCGTCGGTAGTGTAAGTACCAATAGGAGTCCAAATTAGATAGGGAAGAAGTAATAGCGCCGCTATTAGAGAAATCGGCAAAAGGCAGATTGCAAGGACAACACCTGAAATCAAACCGATTAGCCCAAGAATTTCCCCAGCTTTGAGACTGCGAAACCTCAACATTACAGGTATGTAGGCAACGGTGATAATTTCCACCAAGAGGTACAAAGCCATTAGTAGCCAAGTAATTGGGCTTCCGGGATTTTTTTCCCAGACAACATAAGCTGAAGCTGCACCGCAAATAAAAATCACAGTCCAGATAATTGGAATTAGCGGCTCAAAAACTAGCCAACGCGGGCGACTTAACTTTGCAAACCATTTAACATCACGCGGTGTGATCAAGAAACTACCAAGGGCGACGAAGAAAGTTACAGCCCCAATTATTATCCAAGATGGAATCATATTGCACTCAAGTTTTGTGTATTTTGTCAAGTCATACACTGCAAGTTTGACAATTTAGGGAGTATGTTGAATCATTCGCTGGTGCGATTCTTAGGCATCTTGAGGATTGAGACTGATCATCTGCCAAGTGGTATAAGTACCAATGGGACTCCACAGCAAATAAGGAACTAGTAATAGTGCTGCCCAACCAGAAATACTTAAGATTGCAAGTATCAATAAAGCAGAAATGATAAAACCTGTGCTACCGAGAATTGTACCCACTTTCAGACTGCGAAGCTTAAACATTACAGGCGTATAGGCAATGGTAATAATTTCTAAAAGCAAGTATAAACCCATGATTAACCAGGTTGAGGTGCTTCCTGGATCTTTTTCCCAGACAATATAAGCAGACCAAGCACCGCAAATAAATATTACAGTCCAGATAATTGGAATTGCACCCTCAAAAGTTAGCCATCTCGGTCGTTGTAAGCGCTTGAACCATTGGCGATCGCTAGGCGTAATCACGTTAGCGGCTAAAGCAACCAAGAAAGCCACGCCCCCAATTACCATCCAAGATTTAATCATGCCCGTTAGTCCTTTACAAGCGCTATCTATCGCTTAATATCATTCTTTATAGTCTGATTTTGTCAATTTAATTGCTAATTCCTCATCATCCCTGAGTTTGAAACCTTCGCATCGTTTGGCAGGATTTTAAATTATGGGCATTGGGAGAGAGGAGGCAGAAGTTCTTTAATTTTGAATTTTGAATTGATTTCTCCCCCTGCTCCCTCATCCTCCACCTCCCACTCTCCAGTAAATTATGTCTGAGGATGGGGGTATGGGGCGAAGCGGGGAAATATTCTTGGTAATAGCGGGGCAATTAGGTTTAATGGTAATTTATATGCAAACTAAATCAGAAGCGCGTTCGTCGAAGACGTTGGCGCAGCCATCGCCAGTACCAGAAAATCGAGGAATGAGTATCAAAATTTGCTGATCAGTCTTTGATACTCGTAAACGAGCCTTTGAACTCCATGAGTCTTTAATGCCAAATGATAAGTTTAAACTGACTTGTCGCATGTCTTTAGGTTAGTTCTTATTATTCTAATTTTTACCTAAAGATTCAGTTTCAGGCCAGTTTCTTATTACTTATGACAGTTACTTGAAATCATTCTGATGAGTGAAAGTATATATACTTAATAACTGAGGTTCAAAGCATGGACTCAACAGGTAAGGTTCAAACTGTGGACTCGTCCTGGTCTCTTCCACTGCCGTTGAAAGAGTATGCAATGAGCCGAGTAACTGTCTACTTTTATAGCGACAGATGGGTTCCAATTAAATATTGTTCTTTGGAAAAGGCAATTTTGCTCTACCAGAAGGCAAAATTAGAAGGCAAGGAAATTTTATTATTTCCTACTAATCTAGACCCTAATCAACTCTCAAACTCTTTTAACTAAAATGCATTGAGATAGACTGTCTTTCACAATTTTGCCAACAAATCAATTGGCTATAGAGGCGTACTTATGTACGCCTTTATTTGTAAATGAGAGATATTGAAATATGCTGTATATAGCGTTTCTCGTTTACATGAGGTACACCCGTAGGGGTACGGCAGTGCCGTGCCCCTACGCTTGGCGATATATGTTCTATCGCATGTGAATGGGAACTGCTATATTATTTACGTCAAAGAGCGATGTCTACGATGGTCACTGAGCTTGTCGAAGTGCGGGCTACGCCTACGCGTCAAAAGATCCGTTGTCAAATAATCACGTAGGCTTTGTTATCGTAGCAATGGGTTTTTGTTCGCCGCTGCTGAGTTGACGGTTTGTTCAATTCTCTTCAACCTTGTCTCTGGACGCTTTGCACTGTCAATCCAAAAAAGGATATTCTTTTTGGATGAGTTATTAAATGCTTCAAAATACTCTTTAGCAGTTGTGTTTGCTTCTAATGCCTGCTTTAAATCTGAGGGGATAATTAACGCTTCGATCGCATCTAAAGAGTTCCATGAACCATTTTGTTTTGCGGCTTCAATTTTTTCTAGACCAACTGTAGTCATCAAACCTTGTTCTATAAGTTCTTCAATATATTGTTTATTTAATTTTGACCACACGCTTTTCGGTTTTCGAGGTGTAAATATCTGCATATAACGTTCTTCATCTAAGGATTTGACTTTACTATCAATCCAACCAAAGCATAAAGCTTCTTGTACCGCTTCGCTATATCGAACACTTGGTTTACCGCTTTTTACTTTGTAGTAAATGAGCCACACACCAAGAGAGGTGCGATGGTTTTCTTCTAACCATTTCCGCCATTCTTCGCGGCTTTGAGGGCAGAAAGTGGGGAATTCATTATTAAGTTTAGATACACCAGTAATCTGACTTTTGCTGAGATTTGTCTGTGTATTTGGCTGCATTTGTTTTATGTTCAATACGTAATTGATGCAAAACTTTGAACTTTCATCTCCTCTAAAATCGTTTTGCCATAAAAATCAGATGCTGGCTTCTTTGATAGCCATGCTTGGTATAAAAAGCCTCTGCTTGTCCATCCTTTTTAGTCAAAAGATAAACATAGGTAACTTTCATCGCGGTTAGAGTATCCATTAACTGGTTAAGTAGCTTTGTCCCAATTCCTTGACTTTGCTTATAAGGTTGGACACAGATTTCTTCTAGACAAAAGCTTTTACTTTTTTGCCCTTGCTTACAATAACCTGCCACGAATCCTAACAGTTCATCCTGTTTGAATACAAATCCAACAAAACCTGGTGTATTCATAATTTCAAACAACTTTGCTCTTGCAGTCTCAAAAGTCCATTGCTCGTTCCAAGGTTCACCATTGAACACTTCAACATATAAATGAGCGCACTTTTCAAGATATTCAGTAGTAAAGATTTGAATTTCTTCTGACATCAAAAAACCAGAGTTTAGTTAATCATGAAATTAAAGTACCAGCATCACAGATTAAGATTATCAGCTCAGGTGTTCATCTACAGCGCTCACAGATTGTAGCAATCAAACCAACCCAGAACGCAGTGCTACAACTGCCGCTTGCACGCGATCGTCTACTGCTAATTTATTCATAATCCCTCTGACGTGAGTTTTGATGGTGTTGGGACTGAGATAGAGTTTTTCGGCTATCTCTGGGTTACTCAACCCATCTACCATAAGTTTCAACACTTCTAACTCCCGCCCAGATAAGTTGGCGGTGTTGGTAGTGGGTGAAGGCGGTTTGAGATTATCAATTACTCGCCGCGCAATTTGGGGATCGAGATAGGCTGCACCATCAACTGCGGCTGCGATCGCACTTAACAATCGTTCCACACTTGCACCTTTAATACAATATGCATCTGCACCGCTAGACAGTGCCGCAATAATTTCTGTCTCCGTTTGATGAGATGTCAGCATCACTACATGAGTTGCTGGCAGCGCCGCCTTAATTTGCTGTGTTGCTGCAATGCCATCCAATCGCGGCAATCCAATATCCATAACCACCAAATCAGGTTTCAGTTGCAGTGCGGCTTGAACTCCCAAATAGCCATCTTCTGCTTGTCCAACAATCTCCAACTGAGGATGAGCCATTAACGATTGCTCTAATCCCAGTTGCATCATCGGATCATCTTCGACAATTAACACCCGCAACGGCGGAGCATTAGCCGGCAGATTTAAGGGATAGCGAGTATCTAAAGACATTTTTATTAATTAGGAGTTTGGAGTTTGGAGTTTGGAGTTTGGAGTTATAGCATTTCTCGTTTACATGAGGTACACCCGTAGGGGCACGGCAGTGCCGTGCCCTTACACCTTTAGACAATTATCTTGGTTCTCAAATTCAAGAAATTGGTTTAATCTAAAAAGCCTACCAATCATAAACAAAGCAGGAAGTCAGGAGTTATTCATAACTCTTTAATTCCTAACTCCTAACTCCTAACTCCTAACTTAATTTTATTCTTCCACGCGATAGCCTAACTCTGCTAAACTGATCCGCGACTGTCGCCATTTTGGCTGGACTTTAACAAACAATTCTAGGTAAACTTTACCAGAGATTAACTTTTGGATTTGTTCGCGGGCTTCGCTACCAATTGCTTTGAGCATTGCTCCACCTTTGCCAATGAGTATGCCTTTTTGGGAATCGCGCTCAACGTTGATGGTAGCAAGTATCCGGGTAATGCTGGGAGCTTCTTCTACTAGGTCAATAGCGATCGCTACTGAATGGGGTACTTCTTCACGAGTCAATAATAAAATTTGTTCTCGGATTAATTCACCCATAATAAAGCGTTCTGGCTGGTCAGTTACCAAATCTGGCGGGTAGTATAACGGCCCAATTTCTAAATGTTCAATTAATAATTCTTGAAGTTGCGGTAATCCTGCACTAGTCTTGGCAGAAAATTTCACGATTTCCCATTCATGGGACTGGGCCATCTGAGCGTAACTATCATCTAGAAACTGAGAATCGGACGGTTGTTGGTCGATTTTGTTTACGCCCAAAATCACTGGTGTTTTGCTGCGACACAGCAATTCGGCAATATAGCGATCGCCTGATCCACAAGCTACTCCTCCATCTACTACAAACAGTATTACATCTACCGATTCAATGGCAATTTTGGCATTTTGCACCAACACTTCCCCCAATTGATGATGGGGCTTATGAATTCCTGGGGTATCTACAAAAATTAATTGCGCTTCTGGTGTAGTTAAAATGCCCCGCAAGCGGTTACGTGTAGTTTGCGCTATTGGTGATGTAATGGCAATTTTTTGTCCTACCAATTGATTCATTAAAGTAGATTTACCGACATTAGGACGACCAACAATGCCGATAAAACCTGATTTGAATTCAGGAGGAGCCTGTGGGATTGTGGCTTCTCCTGAAAAAGAGAAGTTGTAATTATCAATACTAGTCACCTTTGGCTCCACCCTCATATTTTACAGCTGGTATAACTTAATTTTTTCTTAGACACCAAATAAGCATAAAATTACCCTGGCATTTTTAAGGATTACTTTTGCCGAGGTTTAATCTACTACTGGTTCTACACTTATATTTTACAGCTGAGATAACTTGATTTTGTTTTTAGATGCAAAACAAACATAAAATTACATTTTACTGCTGCAAGTCATAGCCGAGTCATGATTTTGGAAGTAATGGGGCGTGATGCTGGACACAATTCTCTACTTTCATTTAAACTGATTCACAATCTCTAATTGGCCAGCTATAGCGGTTCCCATTCACATGCGGTACAACATTATATTGCGAATAATTCGCACGCCAGTTGCCTATCCTTTAGTCGCTGTTACGCGAACAACACTTGCTTTAAGCTGCAAAACCCGTCCAACGCAGTGGCTCCCCAAGGCACTGGTTTAGCTATACAGACAAAACTCCTACGCAGGTTTCAGATTTCTTGAGTCTGAGTAGCCACTATTTTTAATTGTAAGTATATTTGCTATCCCCTAACTAATAATTCCCAATACAAACTCGCCTTCATTCACAGCTTGATTGGTTGCGACATCATAAACTAATCCATCATGTTGAGCGTAGACATCAATTACACTAGGTAACTTACCTTCTTTATTAAAACTGAGAATTTGATACAATTTTTCTCCAGCTTTAACTTTAGTACCTAATTCGATTCTGGATTGAATCATACCACCTGCGATCGCATAATATTTTTTCCGGTTGCTGCTAGATGCAAAAGTCATTTCATGGGTTTTTGTGTCATCCGATAAATTAATAATTTGCAGTACACCTTTTTGCACTAAATAGTTTTTTACACCCCGTACACCTTTGACGACTGAATCATGGTTTATTTGCATTCCTGAGCCTAATTCTAGCGTCCAAGCTTCCACATCAAACTTGATTTCTCTACCCAACTCTTTAAAACAAGCTTCCAGTGCTAACCAAGGTTTGATAAAAGCTTCATCAAAAGCATCACCATCATATTTGTCAAGCAATATTCCGAAATCAAGCAGGAAGTATTTTGCACTGTCTTCTCGATTTCGGAAGTAATAAAGGTAGTCTAAAGCTTGATTTTTAGAACTATGTAAATCAATTAAGTAATCTGCATCTAAACTGAGATTTTGTAGCTTGTAGGCAAAAATCTCAGTGTAAGGAACACCAACAGGAGAATTAATTTTTTCTAAAATTTTCGCAAATTTTTGCTTAATTATAGTTAGATAATTTTGTCGAACTACCTCTAGATCAATATGAAATTGAGATTTAGTAAAAGCTACTAAATCATCAGCTTCTTTCTCGTAGTCCCAAAATATGCGATTCCAGTCTTTAGCTTCGTAAATGCAGTATCGTCCAGGGGAGAAATGATGAGCGCGTTCATTTGTCCCCATTGGATTACAAACGGGAACTAACCAAATTTCTCCAGTTAAATCTGTATCATTTATTGTTAATAAAAACTCAATTAGCTGGTGAATAACGGCATTACCAGCGATTTCTGCACCGTGCAGATTAGATTGAATGTAAACCTTTTTACCAGGTTGAGCGCCGATGAATTTGTAAATTTGGAGAAAAAGGCGATCGCCTGAAGCCATTTGACGTAAAGGAATAGTCTCAATAACTGGTAGCATAAAATAATTCGCTGATAATTTGAGTATATTATCCCTGTATCTGTACTGAATTAAAACTCAATCTTCCCCTCTGCGCCTCTGCGCGAATTACCTAAATTAAGCTAACATCAAATTACCCAGTAACCAGCACAGCAGCAATGGCAACAAATTGGTTGCGAATCACACATCAAAGCGAAACAATCCAACTTTCTTGGCAACGCGGATATGAAAATCCTCGCCTAGCCCCAGCAGTAACCTTTCAACAACCCTTCGATGAAGAAAACGCGGCTGAATTGCGCTGGTATTTAGAAGATTATTTAAAATTTCCTTACGGTATATTTCCTGATAACGCTGCAAAAATCGAACAAAAGTTACAGCACTGGGGACAACATTTATTTGAGCTAGTATTTCGCAGCACAGAAAAAGGAAGAGAGTTTTTTCAAGAAGCCACACGAGAAGGACTCGATAAATGCGAACTGGGCATTATTTCCGATAACGCCAACGTGCTGAATTTACCTTGGGAATTGCTGTATTCCCCCGACTATCAATTTCTTGCACCTTCACTGGCGGGGATGTATCGCAGTCTCAGCACTCAGGGCGTAAAAGCACCATTGCCACCAATGCCCGATGACCAACTAAATATTTTATTAGTCATTGCCCGCCCTTATGACGAACAAGACGTAAATTTTAAAACCATTGCCCGTCCTTTGCTGGCGGCGTTGCAACCAATACGTCAGCGAGTCAACCTGAAAGTATTGCGTCCCCCTAGCTTGAAAGCGTTTGAAGCAGAACTCCAGGCAAATAAAGGTTTTTACCATATCGTCCATTTTGATGGACATGGAAATTTTGACAGCGAGACTCAAGGAGTTTTAATCTTTGAGGATGAACAGGGAAATGAGCAAGCTGTCAGCGCTAGAGAAATTGCCCAATATTTGACAGATTGTCGCGTGCCGATTTTTGTACTGAATGCTTGCAAGTCTGGGCAAGTAGGCGAAGAAGCCTTTTCTTCTGTGGCGGGACAGTTGGTGAAATTGGGGGCAAAGGGTGTAGTAGCGATGGCGTATTCAGTTTACGCCAAAGGTGCAGAACACTTTGTTGGGCGGTTGTATGGGGAATTAGTCAGGGGAGAGTGTATCGCCACAGCTGTTGCAGCTGGGCGCAAGTCCATGTCTATTGACAAAATGCGCCCCAGTCCGAAAGGAAATTTACCTTTACAAGATTGGCTTGTGCCGGTGTTGTATCAGCAGGAACCCTATACGCCTTTTGTTCCTAAAAAGACGGCATCCAGTTTTGCCGATTTGATGGCGCAAGCGGACAACACTCCAGAAAGTAGCAAAGCTGTAGGTTTACCCGATGAAAGCGCTTATGGTTTTATTGGGCGAGACTATGAGATTTTGCGTTTAGAGAGAGCATTTCGGCAAAATCATCTGGTGCTAGTGGAGGGAATGGGCGGTGTCGGTAAAACTGAGTTAGCCGCAGGTTTCGCCCGGTGGTTGGATGATACCCAAGGACGCGAATATACTTTTTTCACCTCCTTTGAACAGGGTGCGGGGTTGAGTCAGGTAATTAACCAACTTGGTAGGGCGTTGGGCGGTGAGAGATTTTCCCAAATGATGCCAGAACAGCAAGAGGATGTGGTGCGGCAATATCTGCAAACTCATTCTTGTTTGTTGATTTGGGATAACTTTGAACCTGTCAACGGTTTCCCTACGGGGAATGAACCTTTATTGAGTGGGGAAGAGAGAAATAAGCTGAAGCGGTTTCTTAAAGAATTGCGGGGTGGTAAATCTTGGGTATTAATTACCAGTCGCCGCGAAGAACCTTGGTTAGATTGTGGGTATAGTTTAATCAATTTGCGGGGGTTATCTCAAGCGGATGCCCAAGAGTTAGCGGCGAAGATTCTGCAAACGGTGGGTGTGGAGAGAAAGAACCTGCCAAAAGAGT